>NZ_JVLI01000055.1:0-1693 GCF_001072315.1 Streptococcus pseudopneumoniae
AGCTGATAAAGGTTGAAATGGTTGAGCTTTATTTCCCTGTAAATTAGCGATAATTTGAGGTATGTAGGCAATAAATACTATAATTCCAATAAAGGCACCAATAGAACCTACGATTCGATTAATTTTTTGTTTTGTCATATACACCTCCTTCAAAAGGATATCATAGAAATTAGCGAAATGCAATAAATTCAGATACAAATTGTAACGAAAACGAATACAAAAGCACAAAAATAGAGAAACTATTTATTTTTTGTTATAGTCAAAGCGAATGATTTGCTCCTTTGCATCTACATAGGCGTGAACTCCGAAGGGGACAATTGCTCTTGGAGTTGCGTGGCCGACATTCAAATTATAGACAATCGGGATATTGCTATCAATGATATCCAATAGTGCCTCTTTATAGTCGTCATAGAAAGTTTCATCCATAGGTTTTCCGACCAAGAGTCCACTGATTACCTCGAATATACCATTGTCCTTTAAAGTCCGTAACATCTTTTTGAAGTCTTCCGGCTCAGGCTTTTCTTCGCTTGTTTCTAGCAAGAGGATTTTTCCTTCCCAGTCTGACAAGTCAGGGAAAAGTTTATATTTTTGGCAGAGCTCCGTGCTATCTGTGTATCGAGAGTTGTCAAAGATATCGTAGAGGGATTCGAGGCAACCACCGAGGATTTTTCCCTCGAACTGGGCATTTCCTTGCAATAATTCAAAACCGGTATTTTCATGACTGACACGAGGTGTCCCCAGAGCCTTGGGACTGAAGTCAGTTCGTTCCTCATACCAAACATTGCTAGGGCGGATTTCTGAGATTCTTCCTGTCTCAATCAATTCTTTGAAGTAGTGAAGGCTATAGGTCAGCATTTCCTTGTCCAATTCACAAATGTCTGCTAAAAAGGATTGACCATAAAAAGTTTTAACATCTAGTTTATGCAACATAAGGTGGTTCATGGTTGTATCTGAGAAACCAAGAAAAATCTTTTGTTTGATAACCTTTTCTAGTTGGTCATTTTCAAAAAGGTAGGGCAACAAACGATAGGTATCATCCCCACCGATGGCGCATAGGATCATGTCGATGCTATCGTCCGAAAAGGCCTGCATCAAATCCTCCGCACGCGCTTCAGGATGGTCCTTGATAAAGTCTAAGCCTTTTAACGAATGGGGCAAAAAGATAGGATTGAGTCCCAAATCCTTGAGACGTTGGACACCCAAGTCCACTTCATGTTTGACAAAGTCTTCTCCGATAATGCCACTAGATAAACTAACAATACCAATAGTAGAAACCATATCTCATCCTCCTAGAAATAGATTGAGCCTATTTTATCACAAAAGATAAGAGAAAGCTATGTGGGATTTCAGAAGAATGCTTTTAATACTCTTCGAAAATCTATTCAAACCACGTCAGCTTTATCTGCAACCTCAAAGCTGTGCTTTGATCAATCTGCAGCTAGCTTCCTAGTTTGCTCTTTGATTTTCATTGAGTATAAAATATCTGAGAATATAGAAAAAAGCTGAGAAATTTTTCCCAGCTTTTTATATATACTGTTAGATTTGTTAAAGTGAAGTCAAAAAAGTGATTCCGCCTAAAATAACACCAGCTGAATTTGGAATGATTAGTATCCAATCTTTCTTAGGTTCTTTTGTCCATCCATAAATAACCCAGATTAAGCAAGATATAGCAGCTGATAAAGGTTGAAATGGT
>NZ_JVLI01000056.1:0-457 GCF_001072315.1 Streptococcus pseudopneumoniae
TAAGCTAAACTTCTTTTTCTGTCATGAGTTAGCAGGCTCTGCCTGCTTGGAGTTTTTTGTCTCTTTTCCGAATAAATAGATAGTAGCAGTGAATCTAGTAAAGCTAGATTTAAAACTGTGGTATAATAAAAGGAGGAAAAGGATGATTCTAAGACATCCGGGCATCAGCCCAACCAATGATTTGGTTGCTAAGAAAATCTTTAGCAATCCAGAAATCACTTGTCAATTTATTCGCGATATGTTGGACTTGCCAGCCCAAAATGTAACCATTTTGGAAGGAAGCAATATTCATGTCTTACCTTCAATACCTTACTCAGCCCAGGATTTCTATACTAGCATAGATGTCTTGGCGGAGTTGGATAATGGTACCCAAGTAATCATTGAGATTCAGGTTCATCATCAGAATTTTTTCATCAATCGCCTGTGGGCTTACTTGTGCAGTCAGGTCAATCAAAAC
>NZ_JVLI01000057.1:0-219 GCF_001072315.1 Streptococcus pseudopneumoniae
GCCGTTACCTTGTAGTAGTTGACTGAGCCTGCCAAGACCTGTTTACCACCGATGTTCACACCTTCTTTATTCAAATTCTTCTTAGTAGGTTTCGCAGTAGGAACATTATTTACAACTGTTTCCGTGATATAAGCTGAACCAAAATCAAGCTGATAGGCTGTATTCTCATACTTACCACCTGTTTGACCCAATTCCTTCTTAACAGTCATTGGATTAGTA
>NZ_JVLI01000058.1:0-49608 GCF_001072315.1 Streptococcus pseudopneumoniae
CGTACTCAAGTACAGCCTGCGGCTAGTTTCCTAGTTTGCTCTTTGATTTTCATTGAGTATAAGTTCA
The DNA here is from genome assembly GCF_001072315.1 of Streptococcus pseudopneumoniae. Taxonomy (GTDB): domain Bacteria; phylum Bacillota; class Bacilli; order Lactobacillales; family Streptococcaceae; genus Streptococcus; species Streptococcus pseudopneumoniae_R. The sequence goes on from NZ_JVLI01000058.1 coordinate 68, forward strand.
TCAAAGCGACTTAACGCCCTAATAAAAGATAAACAAAACGACGGATAGAAAAAAGCCCACACACAGAATCTACTCCGTGTGAGGGCGTTGGTAACGCGGTGCCACCTCAATTATAAAGGGACTATCCCTTTACATCTCTGCCTTGTCTAACAACAAGTTGCACTGTAAGGTGTGCGCACCGAATTTTCATTGTTTCAAATTCATTTTTAAAATCAGCCCACTTTCACTATTTCCAACCACCTGTTCACAATCACCACAGGCTCCCTGAAGATCAAAAATAGTTACTTTTCTGATTTGTTGAACTTATTTTAATACTTTGTTTTTTCTTTGTCAAGACTTTTTTACAATTTTTTTGAAAGATGTGTGATTCGAATGTGATAATGTCTTTAGTAAATCGAACGTGAAAATGTCCCACTTGTTAGAAATTGGATCCAACTCAATAGAAACTGAATGGAGGCTAAACAGAACTTACTTTAGAACACTCCATCTTTTCCATTAGGATTTTCAAGAATTAAACAATACTAGAAACTCTGTCTCCTAACAAGTTTAGTAGAAACTTCAACAGATGTGACACTTTCCCCCTTTATAATTGCTAATACCCCTTCAATCATTTCTTGAGCTAATTTAACATAATTAGGAGAAATTGTAGATAAAGCAGGAGTGTAATACTGTGAAATTGGAATATTATCAAATCCAACAACGGATATATTATCCGGAATCGCTATTCCTTTTTCGTAACACGCACGAATTAGTCCCTGAACTTTTTCATCGCCTGAAACAAATATAATATCTGGATAATTTCCAAAAGACAAATCATTCACAGCAAAGGAATAAACTGACTCTATTGTAGTTAAACCATAAACTACCTTCAAATCCATAGAATAATTATTATCCTTTAAAAAAGTTCTCACTCCTCTCTCTCGATCCTTATTTACATAAGACTCACCTCCCATAAGTAACCACATATCTTTAAAATTCTTTTCCAAAACTACTTTCATCATATCATAAGTAGCTTGAAAGTTATTGTTAGATACGTAAACTACTCCAGGTGTTTGAGACTCTCCAAAGACAATGAAAGGCATATTATTTTTCTTTAAATATTGGATTCGAATATCATTCTCCCCCTCATAAAAGACAATCACTCCATCTACAAGGCTACCAATACTTGAAATAATTGAATTACTAATCGAATCTTCCTCTCCAAAATATTCAACAATAGCATTTACTCCAAATTGTCTACAAGTTTGTAAAACTTTATCTAAAAGTGTTTGAAACCAGATTAAAGGAAAAGAATCAATCTTCTTCACAGATATTAAAATATTCGTGGTTTCTTTCTTCGTTAAATTCTGAGCATACGCATTTGGAATATAGGATAACTCATCGATGACTTTTTTTATGGCATTATAAGTCTCAGGTTTTACTCTATTCCCTCCATTTATTACACGTGAAACTGTCTTTGGAGAAAAACCAGACAAACGTGCAATATCATATATCGTTACCTTTTTCCCTTTTTCCATTAAAATACTCCTGTCATAAACCTTCACTATAACTATACAATATTTAAATTATTTTAACAAGAAAATTACATTCTAATCTTTTAATCTAGTTTACATCTGGAGGAAATACTTCACTAAATCTACATTAACTTTCAGTACTAGTAACATAAATTTTACAATTCAATTCACTGTTTTGTACTATTTTGTAAACTGCATTACAAATCACCGGATAAGAAAATACACTACCTGAAAATTCCAAGGAATCATTTTCAGTAAATCCTTCTGTATTTAGAAATGTATTCATTATCTGTTCAATATAACACTCTAATATGGGAACAGCTTTCTCCTTAACAATAACATTTCTAAGCATTTCTTCAAATGGTAAATGACAAGCGAACACCATCTCACAAACATCATAAAATGAATGGAAGTGGTATACCTGTATGAGATTATAGTCATCAAAATAAGTTATTTTTCCTGCATCAAAATCCACTTTATATACTCTCAAATTAGTTAGATCCTTTTCTTCAAAAATTATTATGGACACCTCTAAAAACTACCGATTTTCTATTTTTATTGCTCAGAAAACGTTGATACATCAATGTTTAAAAGTATTGAAATTGAGTTTTTAGATGTGCCCTTATATTTCTTATTATTTAAAGAAAACAAAAGGACTAGAATAATCCGTCCCTTTGTTTATCCCTAGATTAGCTGATTTCCTCAACATAAATCACACCAACAATATTAGCAATTTCTTCCATTAGTTTAAGGTGCTCAAATCTACCTGATAATTCCAGAGTAATAAATGACGCGATTTTTTTGTCTGGAACATCAAAATATTCAATTCTTTCTGAATTAACATCTCCAAATGCAGTTCTAGAATCAGTCATTCTAATGCCATTCTCAGCACAGTATACTAGTACCCGATTATATGCCTCTGTAGATCTAACAATGATATACAATTCGATTATCTTTGAACGACTTTGAAGATATTTTTTTAAAGGTTGGAACATAGTTATAACACTCCAAACAGAAACTGCTCCTAGTACGGCTCCTTCATAAAAACCAACACCTATAGCTAGACCGATTCCAGCTGAAGCCCATATTCCGGCTGCAGTTGTTAAACCAGTTATTTTCTTTTTATCTGTAATAAGTATTGTTCCAGCCCCAAGAAAACCAACACCTGATATAACTTGCGCACCTAAGCGTGTAGGATCTCCTGTACCAAATTTATAAGATACATACTCATTAGTCATCATAATTAAACATGCAGCCAGACAAACAATACTATGTGTACGAATACCTGCTGGTTGAGATTTACTTCCTCTCTCTAAACCAATTACACCACCAATAACTAATGAAAGTACAATTCTTAATACAATTTCGATATATGATAGTCCTAAGCTTGTTGCCTGCATTATTATTTCCTTTTTCTACTAGCTGGTCTCTGAGTAAAGTATAATACAGAACCAGAAATTATCATTAATACAATAGTATAAACGAACACAAGTGCTTGAGCATTTGAAGTTGCTGTTTCATCACCTGCTGAACGAATAGTTATACCCAGCGGTTGAGCTAATGGATGGTAAAGAAATACAGATAAGTCGAAGTCAGTTAATAAAGAGTTAAAGTTTAAAGCAATAACAGAGAGAACAACCGGTAAAATAAATGGAATGATAACCTTCATCATAGTATAAAAAGGTGAAGCACCCCTACTTCTTGCTGCATCTTCCATCTCATCATCAACACTAAATAAAATAGCACGTACCATTCTATAAGAAAATGGGATTTTTACAACTATATATGCAATAAGTAGAATTACCAAACTACCTACCAAAATCTGATTCAAGACAAGAAATTGTGGCTGATTAAAAGTAAATAATAAACTTACTGCTAAAAGTGTACTTGGTAGTAACCAAGGAAGTAGAGCACCATATTCAAATAAGAAATCAAAGCGAGCTTTATGTTTTCTGACAACACGAGCAAATACAACTGCTAGAATTGTTGCTGTTGTCGCAGCGATAATAGAATAAATAAAGCTGACCAAGAATGGAGAGAATGCCGCACTATTACTAAAGAATAAGCGATAATTTTCTAAAGTAAAGTTTGATAATGTTAAGTTACCTGTTTGAATTGCAACTGGATCTGTAAATGAGTATAATACTATAAAAATTAGTGGAAGCATGAAAACTGTGAACAATCCATATGCTACAATGTGAGCAATGATATTCCAAGGCTTAGACGCAATTTTTTGTTTTTTAAGAGGCGCTTTAGTCTTAGAGATAGAAATATAATTTCCACCTTTTTCTATCTTATTCATGATAGTAAGCAAAATTGTAGTTGCAATACCTAAAATAATTGCAAGTAGGGCAGCTAAATCACGAGAATTCCCCATCCCTGCAAATGTAATAATCATTGGATTTATAGTTTGAAATTCTTTACCACCAACAATCATGGGTGCTGCTACTGCAGATAAACCACTAAGAAAAACCATGATAGTAAGTGCAAATAGAGTTGGAATTAAGGTTGGTAACACTACTTTTCGGAAAACAGTAAATGGTTTTGCTCCCATATTTCGAGCAGCCTCAATAGTGTGATAGTCAACGCTTCGAATTGTATTTGTTAAAAACAATGTATGATTAGCAGTTCCTGAAAATGTCATAATGAATAAGACTGCACCATACCCAATAAACCAGTTAGGGTCTAAAGAAGGTATAATATTTTGTAAAAATTTTGTAATCAATCCATAAGGACCATAGACAAATTTATATCCAGTCGCTAAAACCACTCCTCCATAAATTAAAGAGGTCATATAACCTAATTTTAAAATTTTAGCACCTTTAATATCAAAGTATTCTGTAAATAGAACACAAAGAATACCTACGATATTAACTGTAATAATGAGTGAAAATGCCAACTTAAAACTGTTCATAATACTCTGAAGTGCCCTTTGAGATTTTAGAACACGATGTACAGCATCAAGGGAAAATTCTCCTCCTTTTACAAATACATTCACTACTAGATCAAAGTTTGGATAAATAATAAATGTTACTAAGAACCAGATTAACCCTAAACGAATAAGCCAATCTTTTAAATTTAATTTATGACGCATACTGCACCTCCTTAAAATTGCAGAACGTCTGATGGTGTGATAAATAATTCCACACTTTCTCCGACAGATCTAATAGCAGCCTGACTATCAATACTTGTTACATTAAGAATCTGACTTTCAGAAACTTTTATTGTATAGTGAATTGTAACTCCAGAAAACTCAACATCAATAATTGTCCCTTTTAGAATGAAATCTTGTTCAGTTTCACGATTGAATCGAACTTTCTCTAATCGAATGTATCCTTTTTTATCTTCTAAGAAAACGCTTGCATTTTTCAGTAATACTTCGTGGACTGTTTCATCGGTCAAAACATTAATATCTCCAATAAAATCACATACAAATTCAGTTTGAGAATTATGATAAATTTCTACTGGTGTACCGACCTGTTCGATGTATCCATTGTTAAAGACTGCAATTCTATCAGATAAAGTCAAGGCTTCCTCTTGATCATGAGTAACATATAAAGTAGTAATACCTAACTCTTTTTGAAGTCTTTTCAACTCTTTTCTCAAATCTACACGTAATTTTGCGTCAAGGTTTGACAATGGTTCATCTAGACAAAGAATTTTAGGTTCAAGAACCAGAGCACGAGCCAATGCTACCCTTTGTTGTTGACCCCCAGATAATTCTGATACATTACGCTGTAACTGTTGATCAGAGATCTTAATTTTTGCTGCTACTGCTGATACTTTAGCTTTAATAACATCTGGAGCTACCTTCTTAACTTTTAAACCAAATGCAATATTATCAAAAACAGTCATAGTTGGAAATAGCGCATAAGATTGAAATACAATACCAATTCCACGCTTTTCAGGTTCCAAATGAGTGACATTTGTTCCATTAACTTCAATACTTCCTGATGATGGATCTAGAAAACCTACCAATGCTCTCAAAGTAGTTGATTTACCACATCCTGAAGGCCCAAGAAATGTAAAGAATTCCCCTTCATGTATATCTAAATTTAGATTATCAATTGCAACAAAATCACCATATTTAATTTGAATATTATCAAATTTAATCATCTCACTAACTCCCTCTATTACTAAACCAAAAGCCTCTCTTTATTTCTTCTATAAATTTAGAAATAATAGAGAGACTTGGACATAAAAATTAACTCTTATTTCTTATTGTACGTATTCTAATTCAGCTTTTTCTACCCATTCATCCAAATGTTTTCCAACAGCTTCCCAGTCAATATTTTGTGGTTTCACTTGATCCACAAATTTTTTCGTATCTTCAGGTAACTCTGTTAGGGCATCTTTATTTGCAGGAATAGAACCAAAGTTCTTACTATATTCTACTTGAATTTCTGTTTGACCAAACCAATCAATAAATTCTTTAGCTAACGCTTGTTTTTTACTAGTGCTTAAAACCATAGTTTGTTCAGTTACAAATGGTACACCAATCTCAGGAGTCATAACTTTGAAAACAACATTTTGTTCTTTTTGTCCAACTAATGCACCAGAACCCCACATCATTCCATATTGTATTGGATCTTCTTTGTCTAACATCTTAACAATTGAACTTTCTCCCTTTTGAAGAGTGTATGCATTTTTCAAATATTCTTTTGCTGCTTCCCAACCTTTTTCGGAAACACCTAATTCACCTTTATCATCAAGGTATCGAACTAAGATACTTGCTAGAATTGCCCGTCCTGTACCACCTTGAAGACCAGAAATTGAATATTTACCTTTATACTTACTACCTAATTCAGTCCAATCTTTAGGCATTTCTTTTACATCAGGCGCCCCAATTAAAACTAATGGTTGAACAATCACAGGATTATAATAATTATCTTTATCTGATAAAGATTGATCAATTTTATCTAACCATTTAGGCTTGTACTGGACTAGTAATTTTTGATCTCTAATTTTATTTGAATCAACAGCACCAATTCCAAATACCATATCTGCAACTGCATTATTCTTCTCGGCAATAACACGGTCTGCTAATTGAGCACCAGGAATATCAACCATTTTTATATTAAAACCAGCTTCTTTTGCTTTAGCAGTTAACCAATCACCACGACCATTTGAAACTGAGTTCGAATAGATTACTAATTCTTGACTTTTATCAGCTTTTTCTTCAGATGAAGAAGCAGTCGTAGAATTTGAACCTCCAGAGCAAGCAGCAAGTGTAGTAAGAGCAACTCCCGTTGCAAGTACAGTAGACCAAACTTTCATTTTTTTCATGATAAGTTCTCCTTTTTTATTATTTTATTTAAATTTTTCGTGATATGGAACAAATTGTCTCATATCTTCAAATACAGTATAGTCAATACGGTTTACAGTAATAGTTGGAATCTTCTCTAATAAGATTTCAGTTAATTCTGCTCTGACTTTAGTAAACTCTTCTTCCTCCTCTTCGGTTAGAGGAATCCGAAGATATCCAATTGAAATATGGAATTGATATCTATCATGATTAGGGAAACGAACACCTGCTTTTTCTGAAACATAAGTACGAATTTCTTCTAATCTCTTTGCAGAAGCTTCATCTGCAGGTTCAACTAGTATGTTTTGTTTTCCCATTTCAGTCACACGCATATGAATTTCTTCATCCAACAATGGAAAAATTTCAAGTTGTTTAGCAAAGTAATCATGTATTTCCTGTAAAGGTGTATCAAGAGGAAGATTACTGCTCCAAAACTCCGTTTCACGATTTTCATGGCACAACAATTCAATTACAGTCATGTGAATAGAATTCCTTGGAGTTAAAGTAAACTTATCGATAAATGGTAATTCTCTATAACGTGATTGAATAATATCAACAACTTCCATCAAATCTTGTTTAGTATAAAGATTTGCTACAACAGTATTTCCTGGAAAATGATTAAATTCTCCATTTTCTTTGAACTTAATTTTTGTTAGGTTTTTCATATAAAGACCCTCTTTTTTATATTTGACACCGGTGTCATCTATGCTTATATTATATAACGAAACCGTTTACTTTGTCAAGCGCTTTCAAACATTTTTTAAAAAAATTTATCTTTCATTAAATATGCATTTCATTAAAAGTTTAAGTAATTTTTCCAAAATACAGCACTCATATAGACAGTATCATCAATTATAGCCATTGGGATTTTTTGATTGCCAATTCCATGTATCTCTACACATGTCTTCAATCGATTTTGTTGTCCTCCAATTTAATTCCTTATATGCTTTGTCTGCATTTGCATAACAAGTTGCAACGTCTCCTGAACGTCTTGGGACTATTTTATAAGGAATAGGGATCTTATTAACACTTTCAAATGTATTTACAAGTTGTAATACACTAGTGCCTTCTCCCGAGCCTAGGTTATAGATATAAACATCTGTTTTTTCAGATACTTTTTCTAAAGCTTTTATATGTCCTATTGCTAAATCTACTACATGGATATAATCACGCACACCAGTACCATCAAGCGTATCATAATCATTTCCGAACACACTTAGCTCTGACAGCTTACCTACCGCTACTTGTGCAATATAAGGCATCAAGTTGTTAGGAATTCCTGAGGGATCTTCCCCAATCAAACCAGACTCATGAGCACCAATTGGATTGAAATAACGAAGCAACGCAATACTCCATTCTGAGTCTGCCACATGAACATCTTTTAAAATTTGCTCAAGCATCACTTTCGTATACCCATAAGGATTTGTAGCACTTGTTTGCATCGTCTCAATTAGAGGTGACTGATTGTTAATTCCATATACAGTCGCACTTGAAGAAAAGACAATCTTTTTAACATTAAATTCTGACATCACTTCAACAAGTGCCAATGTACTCATAATATTATTTTTGTAGTACATCACAGGCTTTTGCACGGATTCTCCGACAGCTTTATAACCTGCAAAATGAATTGCAGCATCAATCGATTCTTGTTCAAATACCTTTCTCAATGCTTGTTTATCACAAACATCTAATTCGTAAAACACGGGACGTATTCCTGTAATTGCTTCAATACGGTCTAGCACCAAGATGCTAGAGTTCGAAAGGTTGTCGACAATGATAACTTCCTTTCCTAAATTTAGTAATTCTACTACGGTATGGCTACCAATATAACCAGCTCCGCCTGTTACCAATATTGCCATTTGGGTTTCCTCCTAATTAATTCCAACCGACTTAACAAATCTCATAAACGCTTCATGCCCAGACGGTGTATTCTTATAAACTCCTGCATCTTCCAGAACTCTCGCAAACACTTGTCCTACTTCGTGTTGAACTACGCTATTAACCTCTTCTTTATTAATGCGAGGATATTTTTCTTTCAATTGGTCGGCCCATTCTAAATGATAATCCGCAATTGCGTTATCCTCTCCTAAAAGATATTTTCCAACTTCTTCTAACTCTGGTTTCAAACGAGGTGGTAATATCGCAAGTCCCATCACTTCGATTAACCCGATATTTTCCTTTTTAATATGTTGTACATCTTGATGAGGATGGAAAACACCATCTGGGTATTGTTCAGTAGTATGATTATCTCTTAGAACAATATCTAATTCATATCTCCCGTCCACTTTACGAGCAATAGGAGTCACCGTATGGTGTGGGACATCTTCAGTCATAGCAATGATGTCTACTTCTAAATCTGAATATTCTCTCCACTTATTTAGAATTTTAGTAGCTAAATCTAACAAGCGATTTTTATTTTCACTTTGTAACCTAATTACTGACATTGGCCATTTTACAATACCAGCATTAACATCCTCAAAGTCTTTAAAACGAAATTCACTCTCAAATTTTGCTTTTTCCATTGGGAAAATATGTTTCCCTCCCTGGTAGTGGTTATGACTAAGAATGGAGCCTCCTGAGATAGGAAGATCAGAATTTGAACCAGCAAAATATCCTGGCAAAATATCAACAATCTCCAATAATTGTTCAAATGTTTTAGAGGTAATAGCCATTGGTACATGTTGACTATTTAAAAATATCGCATGCTCATTAAAGTATGAGTAGGGAGAATACTGGAATCCCCATACTTCGTCACCAAGTTTCAACCGAATAATTCTATGATTCGAACGTGCTGGATAATTTATTCGCCCCTGATATCCTTCATTTTCCATGCATAGTAAACATTTGGGATAATTAGTTGCTTTTACTAATTTTTCAGCAACAATTGTTTTTGGATCTTTTTCGGGTTTTGACAAATTTATCGTAATCTCTAGCTCTCCGTATTTAGTTGATGCTCGAAACTCAATATTCTTAGCAATAGCAGAAGTTTTAATATAATCACTATCTTTACTTAATTTATAAAACTCTTCAACTGCTTCTTGAGGTGATATATCATATGAACTCCAAAAAATATCATTTAATCGACTAGGTAAAGGAACTATGAAATTCATTAACTCTGCTCCTAAACATTCCTTTTCCTCGATTAAATCTTTAATTTTACCGTTTTTTAAGGCGATTTCCACTAAGTAATCTTTTATTAGTTTCAGGTCATTTTCATCGGAAATACAATCAGTTCCCTCCTCACCTATTAACGCTAGTACTCTATTTTTCACATATATTTTGTCAATTTCATTATACATTCCGTATTCAATTACTCTATCAACAAAATTATCAATAATTGTTTTCATATATTTTTCTTTCTAATTTATGTTCCCATATTTTCTATACATTATCCATTTATAAATTGATTGCGTAGTATGAGCAATTTTATCAAGGTGATGAATAATATCTAAAGCACCAATTACTTCAGAAACGTTCCCATCATCTTCAAATATGTAATTCATTATTTTCTTTTCAATATTTATACTAAGCTCTTCTATCTCATTCTGTTTTTGTATAACAACCATATCTAAACATCCAGATTGTTCCTCTCTATAACAAGATATAGCCCTATTCATATGCAGTCCGATAACTTCATGAAGTATTTTTATTTCTGAAATAATTTTCTTCAACATTTCATTATTTTGAATAATCTGTAGATTTTTTAAAATTTCAACAATTCTATCCCCAATACGTTCAATGTCAGTTGATATTTTTATTACACTAATAATTCTTCTTAAGTCATATGAAACAGGATGTTGTAAACAAATTAACTCATATCCTTTTTTATCAATATTTAGAACTGACTCATTTATGATTAAATCATCTTTAATCAATTCTACTCGTTCTTCATTTGATAAATATTCAAATAACTTCTCATATTTATCAAGCACAGATACCCAAATGGTCTCTAAATTATTTGATAATTCTATAATTTCATTTTCTAAATATAACCTTAGCATTTAGGTACCTCTTCTTAACAAAGTTCAATAGAAACAATTAATATTTTAAACAATATATCAAACATCAATAACTAGAATACTTGCATCATCCTTCTTTCCATAGATTGGATCAATAGCAGAAGAATTAAATCTCATCTTAATTAACTCTTCAAAAGTTTTATTTTGATTATTTTGATAGAATTCATAAAAGCCATCGCTCATTAAAATAATTTGTTCACTAGTAACATCTATTTGATTAATAATAGCATAGTCTAAAAATCTCTCATCCAACGAACCTATCCAGTACCCATTCGGTTGATTAGATAATTTTCTGATTTTTTGTAAAATAATTTTTTTATTTAAAACACTATTTGTACCAATTGAGTCTTTTATCTCATTTTTCCCTTTTTCAAATAAGTTATCTACTCTATGATCAGTTATTTCCATTTCGTTTACTAACATGACGCAGTCACCTAGCATCATATACTCCAACTTTTTTTCTGAAAGTTTAGCAAATATAAAAGCAAATGTTGGTAAGCGATAATACTCTGTTAATTCATATGAGTTTAAACCGATTTCATCTTTAACCTCGAGTAAAGCAGTTTCAAATATTTGTTTAAGAGTTTTTGATTCTTTACAATTAACCGACAAACTTTCTGATAAAATATGTACAACTTCTGAGACTGAATAACCTATCTCCTCTTTAGAATTATATAAATCTGTAGCTCCATCAATAATCCAAAAATACTGATTTTGTGAACCTACAGCATCCTCATTTTCTACGGAACTTCCTTGTATCGAACAAATTTTATTTATCTTTACCATAATACTTCAACCCTTTTAGTGTCAAAAGTAAACCAATTCCTGTCACTGTTAAGAATAGTTCCATAATCTTGTTCGAACCAGTCTTTGGTAATTTTTGTTTTACATCTACTATTTCTTTAGATTTATTAATATGATTTTCAGTTTCTATACCATCTCCAACTATTTTATGGTTCACTTCTTCTGTCTTATTATCTTGTTTATTGTCGATCTTGTCATTAATTTGTCTATTATCTTTACTTGAGTTAAACTCTCCTTTCTTCTGGTTACTATCAATTACATTATTTGAATTAGATTGTTTTTCATGCACATATGAACTTGTTTTAAATTTTTCCTCTTTGTTTTTTTCTTTTTCGTTTTTATCACTTAAGTTATTTGTTACAATTTTGTAAAGCCCATTCTCCGTTACAATATTGAAATTACCATCGCTATCACGTATAACTGGTTCTTTCCCATTTGCATTAGATTTGATGAATGATATATACTTACCGGATAAATTATAAAATTGGTTATTTAAAACGGTTATTTTACCCTTTGAATCCTCAATAACAATTCCTTCTTTACCACCGAATATACTATTCTCTGAGACTACTAAATTATCACTAACTCGTAATAATTCAATATTTGGTTGTTCTGTTTCCTTAGAATTATTATTAATTACATTTTTTGTTACAGTAATATCTGATACTTTTCCTAAATATTCTGCACTATCTTTTGCAACTCGTATCGCTTTTGTTTTAGGATCGGCAATATTAAATATATTTTCGGCGATAACCACCTGTTTATTTAAATCTAATAGGTCTTTAGTGTTTTTATAGCTATAAGCATTTACTAAAGCTGCTCCGCTTTCTCGATAATGTACACTCTCTCCTTTAACTTTCTTATCAAAGCGATTTCCTTTGATTAATACATCAGTGAATCCTGTAAAACGTACACCTGCATACATCATGTTATCAAAATGATTATTTAAAATTTTAATATTAGAGGGGTTCTGTGTCGACAATGTTTGATAGTGTGTGCCAATTGCTGTTACTAATTCCCCAGATTTATCACTTTTGCCAAAATAGGAATTTTGAATAGTCACATTTTCAGATTTTTTCCCATCATCATTCAAGGCATAAGGAAAACCTTTTCTAGTTAATGGTTCAATCTGAATGCTCTCCTTACTTATGATTTGCCCATCCTTCATCGTTTTGGGTAAGGCTTGCCCAAGAAAACGAGAATTATCAACTAATACATTTTTCGAACCTGCAATTTGAATAGCATGCCCTTGATAACTATCCTTGAATGTTACATTTTTTATAGTTACGTTATTTGAATTCCCAATAGCAAATGCACCTGAAGAATTTATAAGTGGTAGATTTTTTGCTTTAGTTCCTTCTTCATTCAAAGCACCGTTCATATCAATAGTACCACCAGAATAACTAATATCTTCTGTTGGGCCCCATTCTACTTGCGCACCATCATCCGTAAATAAACCTGTCATAAAAACAATAGAAGGGTGATTCTTAATATTTATACCATTTAGAATGGTAGCTTTCTCATTCAATTCTAAGTGTGTATGACTTTTTAAAAAAACAATTTCTTTTACTAAATAAGTTCCTTCCGGAAAATATACATTTCCTCCACCTAGCCCTTGAGCTGCAGCATCTATTGCATCTTGAATTGCTTGTCGATCATCATTAACTCCGTCACCTATTGCTCCATAATCTTTAACATTCAAAGCTACGTCTTCGTTCAGATTAGTACTTAAAATAGTATTCACTTCCATCCCAGAGATGTTACCCATCATAGTATCATTTGTTATATCAGGTTTATTTTGATTAATACTCACTCCTCCATTATTATCAGTACTTAAACTTGAATTGTTATCAAGACTGAGAGTATCAGAATGGGGTTCCGCAGATAATGATGTAGATGTGCTACTCAACAAAGAGTTCATTTGCATATTATCTTTAGACGAAGAAGTTTCACCAACTACTTCATTAGCTAAAACACTTTGTGTTCCAATAAATAAAACCGCTAAGAGAACTGAGCAAACTCCCACCTTAAACTTACGAATAGAGAAAACCTCATTTTGTTGAAAAGATTTCATATTAGCCTCCAATTAAAAACATTATGTCCTAATTTAATATTCATATAAATTCCATACCAGAAAATGACACCGCTGTCATTTTCTTTATAATATATTTTTAAATCAAAATTGTCAAGGAATAACACAATAAAATATCAAAATTGTGAAAGCGTGACCATTTATATATCTAACCATACTTCTAATAATTCTTTAACCTTCCATTCAAAAGTGATTACTATCTTTCTTAGCTTGAACATAAAAATATCCTATTCACTGTATTTAAAGCATGTTGACATCTCGTAAAATACTAATTTATAAATACAAGAACAAATATCTTGTCATGCAAGCATTCGCCAGGTATATTTACATGAATATCGTTCATATAGCGGATTGAAATCAAAACAATACAATATATTTCTTAAATAGATTTTCTATAAAAGCTAGATTCAAGCTCTATAAAAATAGACGCAGTTCTTCTAAAATACTGGAATAGGACATATAAATCATTGCAGACACGTGTTTTATAGATTATTTCAAAAGAATGACTAGAACATGAAAAATAGTCTCAAAACTTTGAACAATATTCTGAAAACAAAAAAGAAAGACGCGAGTTTCCACAACCTCATTCGTGGAAACTCGCGTCTTTCAAAAAATAGGGTGAATTGAAAACTAGAACAAGACACTACATTTTCTAAATGATGCCTAATAAAAATTCTAAATGCTACACCAAATTGCTCACATCTCATTTCAAACCATACAGTATATTGAAACTATAAGAGTACACCTTTGCTTCTAAAATATTGCTAGAAATTAATTTGACTATCCTGATTGATTTGTCCTGTTTTTATTTCATTTTACTATAGGACTTTCAATTGAAAACAACAGTTTTACACTCAATTAGACTTTTTAGAAACAGAATCACTATTACTTGACTGTAGTTTGTCATTTTTTTGATGAAACTAGTACTTTTTCAGAAACTGTTTTGAAAGTCTCAATGATATAGTCTACTTCTTCATCGCTTAATTTAGTGTGAAGAGGGAGCGTAATTTCATTTTCAAAGAAGGCATAGGCCTTAGGATAGTTGGCTATATCAAAGCCAAGATTCTTGTAGGCGGTCAACAGAGGAAGCGGTTTGTAGTGCACATTACTTGCAATTCCTGCTTTAGCCAATTCTTGGATGATAAGATTGCGTTCTTCTAAGCTTGCTCCTTCTACATGGGTGATGTAGAGGTGGCGGCATGATTCAACTGTATCAGTCTTGTGTGCCAATGGATGGATACGAGAACCTGCAAAACCACGATCATAGCGGTCCACGATGTCCTTACGACGTTGCAACAAACTTGGATAGCGGCCCAATTGTACCAAACCAAGGGAAGCCATGATATCAGTCATATTGCACTTGTAGGCTGGTGTGACGATATCGTATTCCCACGACCCCAGTTGCATCTTGGCAAGAGCATCCTTAGTTTGCCCGTGAAGGGAAAGGATTTGGAATTCCTTGTACATCTCTTCGTCGTCAATCGCTGGATTGGCTTTCCAAGTCGCACTTCCTCCCTCAGCTGTTGTAAAGTTCTTAACAGCATGGAAAGAGAATGAAGTAAAGTCAGCGATAGAACCAGCTGGTTGTCCTTTATAAGTAGATCCCAAAGCATGGGCACTATCAGAAACAATCACGATACGGTTAAAGGCTTTTTGCCACTTGCTTGAAGCGGTAAAGAGATCACGTTTTTTCTCCACAACTTGGAACAAACGGTCATAATCGCAAACAATCCCTGCGAGCTCTACTGGGATGATCACCTTAGTCTTTTCAGTAATGGCTTGCTCCAGCAGGTCATAGTCCATTTCAAACGTATCTGCTTGGATATCCACCATGACAGGGGTCGCCCCTACGTGAGTGATAACACTACATGAAGCTGTATAGGTCATGGCTGGAACGATGACTTCATCACCAGGCCCAACTTCAAGCACACGCAAAATTAACTCCAGAGCGGCTGTCGCAGAGTTAAGGCAGACAGTCTTAGGCGTCTGTGTGTATTGGGACAAGCGACGCTCCAGTTCTTTGGTCTTAGGACCTGTTGTAATCCAACCAGAACGAAGGGTATCCGCTACTTCAGCAATTTCTGCTTCTGTAATATCGGGAGGTGAAAATGGAATATTGTAATTTGGCATTGATTTGCTCCTTTTATCTGTACTCATTTTCTCATGGCTACTTTATTTTAGCACTTCAAACACGGTTTGAAACATGATTTTGATGTCTCCAAGGAAACTAAATTCTCGGAGATAATCGAGGTTATAGCGCATCTTTTCAGGAAGGACGTGTTCGACATAGGCTTGGTCAACTGACAGGCCTTTTTCGGTCATTTGACTGATGATAGTGTCCTCATCCTTGTAGTTGATGCTGGCTGGAGAGGTAATCCCTGCTGGCAAAAGCAAGGTCGCCATCATTTCAGGGCTATACTGCTCTGTGTAGCGTGGCACTTCAGGTCGTGTACCAACAAAGGACATTTCGCCTTTAAGGACATTGACCAACTGAGGCAGTTCGTCCAAACGCACACGGCGGATGAAATTGCCAACCTTGGTAATGCGGCTATCGTTAGCAGAAGTCACCAAACTTCCTTTTTTGTCTGCATTCGTCACCATGGTACGGAACTTCCAAATCTTGAAAGGTCGATTGTACTGGGTCACGCGCTCTTGTTTGTAAATCACTGGCCCCTTGCTATCCAACTTGATCCAAATGCTCAAGATGAGAAAGATGGGAGAGGCCAGAACCAGTAAGACCAAGGCTAGAACCCAGTCCAAACAACGCTTGAAAATCAGCGAACCCTTCCTTTTAGAAACAAGCTGGTAGTAAGACTCAACCTCGCTTGATTTCATTTCCACGGGCAAGTCTTCCCATTTCAGCATGCTGTTTCTCCTTTGTTTTTATTATACTATTTGTCAACATTTTTCATTATACCACAAAATGGAAAAGGCGGTGAAAGAAATCTGCAATTTGAAGGATTTCCTTCTTACACTCAATGAAAATCAAAGGGTATTAGGACATGACCCCCGCCTGCAAGCTATACATCTTGTGATAGGTTCCTCCCAAGGCCAAGAGTTCCTCATGGGTTCCACTCTCGATAATGCGTCCCTTATCCAAAACATAGATACAGTTGGCATCTTGGATGGTAGAAAGACGGTGGGCGATAGCAATGGTTGTTCGGCCCTGTCTCATCTTCGCCAGAGAAGCTTGAACCAAGCTTTCTGTTTCAGAGTCAATATTGGCAGTCGCTTCATCCAAAATCAGAATTTTAGGCTGACTGGCGACTGTTCTAGCAAAGGCAAGAAGCTGACGCTGACCAGTTGAAAAACTAGAACCACGCTCGGAAACAGGTGCATCATATCCCTGAGGAAGTTCTTGAATAAAGGAATCTGCATCCACGAAGGCTGCCGCATCCTGGACCTGCTCATCACTGATTTCTTGGTACATGGCGATATTGGACTTAATGGTTCCATGATAGAGGAAAGGATCCTGCAAGACCAGACCGATGTTTTTTCTCAGTTCTTCTTGACTGTAGTCGCGGATATCCACATCATCCAAGAGAACTCGCCCTGACTGAAATTCATAAAAGCGCATGAGGACATTGATAATCGAAGATTTCCCTGAACCTGTATGCCCCACAAAAGCAATGGTCTCACCCTTGTTAACGGAGAAGGAAATATCATCCAGAATCGGATGTTTGCCATCATAAGAGAAACATACATGTTCAAAACGGATATTTCCCTCTTGGACTTTGGCTTGCCCATCTTTTTGAAGGGGCTCATAGATCCTATTGTCAATCAAGGCAAAGACACGGCCTGCAGAAACCATAGACGTTTGCAGGGTTGAAAAGTTTTGCGTTACTTCAATCAAGGGGTCAAAAAGACGGTTGATGTACTGGATAAAGGCATACATAGTTCCTGCCGTTATCCCTATAGAAAGACCTCGATAGCCAAAGTAGGCCATTAAAACTGCATATCCTAGGAGTTTCAGCAAACTCATGGCAGGTCTCAAAAAGAGGGCATCCAAGGCTACAGAACGGTTGGCATAGACCAAGTGTTCTCGGTTGATCTCATCAAATTCCGCCTGCAGGCGCTTCTCTTGATTAAAGGCCTGGATTATTCTGATTCCCTCGATGTTTTCAGCCAGCTTGCTATTGATATCTGACAAGAGACTTCTGGTTTTCTCAATGATTTTCACTGATTTTTTCCGATAGAGATTGACCAAAAGGAAAATCAAGGGGAGAAAGAGCAAGACTAATGCTGTCAAACGAAAATCCAACACCAACATGGTATAAAGAGTTGTCAGAAAGATGAAAACTGCTGAGATAAAGCTAGATAAAATCCCTGAAAACATATCGCTGATGGTCTCAGTATCATTGGTCAAACGAGAGACGATAGAGCCTGCTGGCGTCTTATCAAAATAAGACATGCCTAGTTTCTCCATATTGGCAAAGGCATCTCGACGAATATCTCTAACGATGCTGTAGGATACCCGCGCAAAGAGAAGATTGCCGACATACTGAACCAGAGTTTGCAATATATAGAGACCATAGTAGGCCAGCAAAACGGTAATGGCTAGTTGGTTAAGATTACTCAGATACTGGTCGATAAAGTGGGAAGCCACAAGGGGAATGACACTTTTAATGACCGTCGTCGCTAGGAGAAAACTGAGTGCCAAAAAGGTCAGGAGCCCGTAAGGATGGAGATAGGACATCAAGCGCTTCAATACAGTCCATTGTTCTTTCTTATTCTGCATCTTCTTCTCCTTTCATTTCCAGCTGCTGAGACTGGTAGGTTTGGGCATACCAGCCATCCAAAGCTAGCAAGTCATCGTGCATGCCTCGTTCGATAATTTGACCATTTTGCAGAACCAAAATCAAATCTGCATGGACAACTGCACTGAGGCGATGGGCTGTGATGATGGTTGTCTTGTCTTTTCGCGTCTCCTTGAGGTTGTCGATAATCGCATACTCCGTCTTGGCATCCACGGCCGACAAAGAATCATCCAAAATCAAGATATCTGGGGCTAAAATCATAGCCCGACTCATGGCCAGACGCTGCTTTTGACCTCCAGAAAGACTGACCCCTTTTTCACCAATCAAGGTATCAAATCCTTGAGGCATAGCTCTAATATCTTGGTAAACTTGAGCTAGCTTAGTCGCTTCCTCGACCGCTGAAAGGGGTAAATCAGGATTCCCAAAACGGATATTGTCTAAGATCGAAGTCGCAAAGAGGAACTGGTCCTGAGGGACGTAGCCCATGAGACTACGAAGGTCTGTCAAACGGTAGTCACGAATATCGTGACCGTTTAGATAAATGGCTCCCTTATCCACATCGTATTCACGCAAGAGGAGTTTAATCAAGGACGTTTTCCCAGAGCCTGTCTGACCAACTAATCCCAATGTTTGCCCTTTTTCCAAACTAAAGTGAACATTTGTCAGTGTTTCCTCATTTTCAAATGCAAAACTATCAATGGCATACTGCAAGCGCCCATTTTCAATACTGTCTAGAGGAAACTCAGGGTCTTGTACAGGTGATTCCTGAGACAAAAGTTCCTCAATCCGCTGGTAGGAAACTTTCCCTCGCTGAGTAATATTAAAGAGGAAGCCGATGGCCATAAGAGGCCAAACCAGCATATCCAAATAACTGATAAAAGTGACCAGATTACCAACCGTAATTTGCCCTTTCTGAACCATCAAGGAGCCTACCAAGAGCGTTAAAACATAGGAGGAACCAACAAATAAGAGAACCATAGGGTCAAAGAGACTATCGTATTTCATGGTTTGCAGGTTCTTTTGGAAGGTCAATTCATTGACTGTCTGAAAGGACTTGAGCTCGTCCGCCTGGTAACCGAAAGACTTGGTCACTTTGATACCTGATACAGACTCCTGCACCTTGTTATTGAGTTCAGAAAAGGCAGCCTGTGATTCGCCAAAAGCCTTGTGGGTCTTTCTCCCTAGACGACTGGTCGCATAAGCCATGAAAGGCAGGGGTAGAATGGCAACCAAGGTCATTTGCCATGAAATGCTAAAGAGCATGGTCATCAAGGTCACTAAAGCCGTGATAGAGGCATCCACGGCAGACATAACACCACCCCCTGCCAGACGCGTTAGGGCATTGATATCATTGGTTGCGTGTGCCATCAGGTCCCCCGTCCGGTAGGTTTGATAAAAAGCTGGAGACATTTTTGTGAAATGTTCAAATAAGCGAGAGCGCATAATCTGTCCCAAACGGTAGGAAGTCCCAAGGATATACATACGCCAAACATAGCGCAGATAGTACATCCCAAAGGCTGAAAGAAGCAAGTAAAATAGGGCAAGAAGGAGGTCCTGCTGGGTTAATTGCCCCGATGTGATGGCATCAATGACCCTCCCCATAACCATTGGGGGAATGAGATTGAGGACGGAAACCAAGACCAAGGCCACAATCCCGACTAGATAACGGCGTTTTTCTAACTTGAAAAACCACCAAAGTTTTTGAATAATGGACATAAAATCCCTTTCTGATTGCAAATGGAAACCTGAGGCCAAGACCCCAGGTTTTTCTTATTCATAGGTTACAACTGTAACAGCACCCTTGTCATACTCAGCGATAAAGATGTTGGCTACATTGTCATACCCTTGCTTGCTGAGGTTATCAAGCAGCCACTCTTCGCTACGACCAATCGATTCCAAAACATCAACTTGAATCACACCGTCAGTCACAACTGGATACTTAGGATTTTCATCTCCCATTTGGACCACGATGAGTTGACCATTTTGCTCCTGCACAGCTCGTTTAACTTGCTTCATCTGGAAAATTCCTTGGCTACGAAGTTTGAGAGCAACATCTGCCGCAGACAAACCAACTGAACGACAGGCTTCTGGGTCAATCTTCCCATTTTTGATGAGGAGAGTCGGTTTCCCATCAATCAAGCGTTTGACAAAACGAACATTATTATTGAGCCACTTGAGAGTCAAGACCAAAATCGTCCACATCATCAAAATCACTGCATACTGCAGAATGCTGATTGAACTATTGTAAATCACCCCACCGATGATGCCACCGAGAACATAGTTTTGAATTTGGTCTGTCGCAGAGTTAGGTGCCAAGTTTCCCTTCCCAGTCACATTGATAACAAAAACAAGAGAGAAAAGACCCAAGGCCAGTTTGATTAAAATTTCCATATAGTTGAGCGTCATTTGTTTACCTCCACCAATTCAATAGCATCTGTTTGATGCAATTCTAATTTCTCTAAAAGATACTTGTCTGGTTGGCTCCCGTTCATAGCGCGGTAGAAATTTGGACCCACCTTGATTAGCGCTCCATCAGTGGCTGCAGAAGTATTTACATAAACTTCTGATTTATCCACTTCCAAGTCTTTGGAAACAACCTCTATGAAATGAAGGGAGGTTTGAAATTGATTGTTAGAGGCTTGATTGGTCTGGTATTTTGAAATTGTCACCAAAAGCATAGCCACTAAGGTCAAGGCTAAAATCATGACCAATTCCCGAAACTTAGTCCCCTTTTTATCACGATAAGCCTTAAAAGCAAAAAATCCTGTGATAGCTAGGAGGACAATCCCAAAGCCAATCATGATGCCATTTTGCTGACTGATTTGGCTAAGCACATAGTCATATGAGTAAAATTTCATTTATTTTCACTCCCTTTCATAAAGTCATTCTTCATTATAAACGAAAGAGGGTGATTTTTCAAACCATACGTTGGGGAAATAGACTTATCAGACCAACTTCTCAAACTAATGACTCCAGTAGCTATTTCAAGATTCTGATTTTGATAATTGATATGAATAAACACCAGGCATCAACACCACAAGTAGAAGTGTCAAGAAAAACACCCAGTAAACATATATTTGAACAAAGGAATTTAGAAACAATAACAATCCTCCTAACACCCAAATTTTTCCAGCTAATCGATGTGTTTTTCTCCAGTTTTTATCACTCTCCAAGGTCCACGGAAGTCGAATACCGATTATATAATTTCGGTGTGTTTTTGGTAGATAATTTCCAATTACGATCATAACGACTCCCATAAAAATCTGAGCTAATAGCCCACTCATCATGGAATAACCCAAAGATTCTCCGAAGATAGAAATCATTAATAGACAAGATACAAAAGGAATAATCCAGTAAATCAAAACTTGTATTTTTGAACTGATATTGCTAGATTTAGGATCCTTAATCATTAAAAATAGAAGCAACCAATGCATCAAAAGCATGAGAGTAGGTAATCCAAAGATAGCAAACATTTTATGATTGTAGCCATCTGCTTGACCCAGTAGATTAAAATGAGTGGGTATCTCCTCTGGTAATTGATTCCAGAAAACACAACCTACAAGGGAAGGTAGTAGGATGAGAATGCTCGTAAATAATACCAATTTCTTATTGATTTTTATCTTCATCAAAATGATCTCCTTTCAGATCTGCTAACCAAACCATTATATCCTCTAAAACCGATGTATTTAACTCATAATAAATAAAGTTTTTTTCTTTCATTTCATGAATCAAATCCGCTGCTTTCAAAATCGTGAGATGATGTGAAATCGTTGCACTTGTCAACTCGAATTGACTGGCAATTTCTCCTGCAGATAATCTACCTGCTTTGAGTAAATTTAAAATCTCTCTCCTAACTGGATGAGATAAGGCTTTAAAACTATTTGCAAAACTCATAATGACTCCTTTCCCTTTGTAATATTAGTAGGGCTAGGAATAAGCAAGGTAGAACTGATAGCATTCCGGTCGGTGATGGGCCTAAAATCAAGAGGCTTGAAACTTTTTCTCCTGGTAATTGGAAGAGTAACCCAATACCTGCAGTTGCATTGATTGCCCCATGAAATAGGGCAGAAGCCCAGATAGAACCTGTCTTTTCCAACAACCAGCTCAACAATATTCCTAGGCTAAAACAAAATAGAAACATAGCAACAACTCCCAAAACGGGATAAGCAAAATAAGTAAGACCATAATTATATCCTTGCAAATTGATTGGTAAATGCCAAAGACTCCAAATGAGACCAAGCAAGACATGAGTCTGAACTATTGAAAAGCGTCCTCTTAGAGCTGGGTAAAGATAGCCACGCCAACCAATTTCCTCTCCCAATGCAAAGAAACTATTAAGAAAAGGAGCGTAGGTCAAACTAGCTAGGATTTGAATCGAGACCAAGAAAGATAAGGGAATGGTTGATTGAGAGACACCTTTTTCTTGTAAGATGGCTTGAATAGATTCAAAACCAAGGCTGAAATTGCTAGGAAATACAAGAAAATAAAGTCCTGCTCCTAAAAAACTGATAACTGCTGGTAACCAGATAGCTAGTAAGTAAAAGCGCCAGTTCCTCTTGAGATTCACGACTAATTTAGATTTGATTCCACTAGGTTGATTCGTGATTTTCCCTAAGAGAAAGACTGCAAGTGCAGGCATCCACATGGCTACAATACTAGCAAGCTGACTCCATGGAGAATTTAGACTAACACCACTTAGCCATAGTGCCAACCATATTATCCAAGCAAGGGCATAAGCCAAGACCACAAAAAGAAGGATTGTTCTCTTATTTGACATATATGTAACGTCACTTTCTATTTAGATGTTTTTCTAAATAACATTATACACCTTTCTATTCTAAACACAAGAGCTATTTAGATTTTTTTCTAAATAGCTTAGAGAATTTTTATTTTCTAAGGATAAAGTCTAAAGAGTAATTTTCAAGCCATACGTTGGGGAAATGGACCTTTTTTTGGTATAATAAAATCTATAATCTGAATGAAAAAGGTAACTTTATGAAACTCATCTCATGGAATATTGATTCCCTCAATGCTGCCCTAACTAGTGACTCAGCTCGTGCCAAATTGTCCCAAGAAGTCCTACAAACCCTTGTGGAAGAAAATGCTGATATCATCGCTATCCAAGAAACCAAACTTTCTGCCAAAGGGCCTACAAAGAAACACTTGGAAATTTTAGAAAAACTCTTCCCAGGCTACGAAAACACGTGGCGCTCTTCCCAAGAGCCTGCCCGTAAAGGCTATGCTGGAACCATGTTCCTCTATAAGAAAGAACTCACACCCACTGTCACTTTCCCAGAAATCGGTGCTCCGTCTACCATGGACTTGGAAGGCCGTATCATCACTCTAGAATTTGATGAATTTTTCGTAACCCAAGTTTACACACCAAATGCTGGCGATGGCCTCAAACGCTTGGAAGAACGTCAAGTCTGGGATGTCAAATATGCGGAGTATTTGGCTGAACTAGACAAAGAAAAGCCAGTCCTTGCAACCGGTGACTACAACGTAGCCCACAATGAAATCGACCTTGCAAATCCTGCTAGCAACCGCCGTTCACCTGGATTTACCGACGAGGAACGTGCTGGATTTACCAACCTCTTGGCAACTGGATTTACGGATACCTTCCGCCATGTTCACGGCGATGTTCCTGAACGCTACACTTGGTGGGCACAACGCAGCAAGACTTCTAAAATCAACAATACAGGCTGGAGAATCGACTACTGGCTCACAAGTAACCGCGTGGCTGACAAGGTCACCAAGTCTGATATGATTGACTCCGGTGCGCGCCAAGACCACACACCCATTGTCATGGAGATTGAGCTCTAAGGAGAAAACGAATGGACTATCAAGCTGTCATTCCTGAATTTGTAGTATCTGACATCGAAAAATCACGCCACTTCTACTGCGACCTGCTAGGATTCTCTGTCGAATACGAGCGTCCAGAGGAGAAATTTCTCTTCCTCTCGCTTGAAGACTGCCAACTTATGCTAGAAGAAGGCAGCTCAGGAGAATTAGCTCAGCTGACCTATCCTTTCGGGCGAGGTGTCAATATTTCCTTTGGCATTGCAGATGTTCCTCAGCTCCACCAAAAACTGCTGGAAGCCAACTATCCTATTTATCGTCCCTTAACCAAAAGAAAGTTTCGTGTTGGGGATCACTATATTTATCCACATGAATTTGCAGTCTTGGATCCAGATGGCTATTTTTTAAGATTTAGCGAGTAGAATAATAAAGACTGGGAAAAAGTCTTTAAAGTTAGAAAAAGGCATATTGTCAAGTCTTGAAAAATCTTGATAATATGCCTTTTATGATGGAAAAATCTTCTAAATGTTAGCTAATAAGTTAATTTTTGCCCATTTTTATTATATTTGTTCGTTTTTTAAAACCAAAACACTAACAAAATATTTGATTTTTAAAGTTATTTAGTGTAGAATAAAAACATTGGCTCAAGCCTATTTAAAATTGAATATCGTTTTACTTGTTTATGTCGTGAATTGGCACGACGTTTCTACAAGGTGCCGGAACACCTAACAATAAGTAAGTCAGCAGTGAGGTATGGTCGTTTTTGCCATACCTATTTTGGGGACTTACTTAGAGATTAAGTAGGTCCTTTTTCTATTTCTTGCTAGAAACTATAAACAAGCAAATGGATTGGCTTTTAGACTTTAGGAGGTCTTATGAAATTATTAGAAGAGCGCATCCTCAAGGATGGGCATATCTTGGGTGATAACATCCTCAAGGTGGATTCCTTTTTAACCCACCAAGTTGACTTTAGCTTGATGCGAGAGATTGGTAAGGTTTTTGCGGAAAAATTCGCTGCTGCTGGCATTACCAAGGTTGTGACCATTGAAGCGTCGGGTATTGCCCCAGCCGTTTTTACAGCTGAAGCCTTAAACGTTCCCATGATTTTTGCTAAAAAAGCTAAGAACATTACCATGAACGAAGGCATCTTAACTGCCGAAGTTTACTCCTTTACCAAGCAGGTAACCAGCACCGTTTCCATCGCTGGAAAATTCCTCTCACCAGAGGACAAGGTCTTGATTATTGACGATTTCCTTGCTAATGGCCAAGCCGCCAAAGGCTTGATTCAAATCATCGAACAAGCTGGTGCCACAGTCGAAGCTATCGGTATTGTGATTGAAAAATCCTTCCAAGATGGCCGTGATTTGCTTGAAAAAGCAGGCTATCCTGTCCTATCACTCGCTCGTTTGGATCGTTTTGAAAATGGTCAAGTCGTATTTAAGGAGGCAGATCTCTAATGCAAACTCAAGAAAAACATTCACAAGCAGCCGTTCTTGGCTTGCAGCACTTACTAGCCATGTACTCAGGATCTATCCTGGTTCCCATCATGATTGCGACAGCCCTTGGCTATTCAACTGAGCAGTTGACCTACCTGATTTCTACAGATATCTTCATGTGTGGGGTGGCAACCTTCCTTCAACTCCAACTCAACAAATACTTTGGTATTGGACTCCCAGTCGTTCTTGGAGTTGCCTTCCAATCCGTTGCTCCCTTGATTATGATTGGGCAAAGCCATGGAAGTGGCGCTATGTTTGGTGCCCTTATCGCATCAGGGATTTACGTGGTTCTTGTTTCAGGCATCTTCTCAAAAGTGGCCAATCTCTTCCCATCTATCGTAACAGGATCTGTTATTACCACGATTGGTTTAACCTTGATTCCTGTCGCTATTGGAAATATGGGAAATAACGTTCCAGAGCCAACTGGTCAAAGTCTCTTGCTTGCAGCTATCACTGTTTTGATTATCCTCTTGATTAACATCTTTACTAAAGGATTTATCAAGTCTATCTCTATTTTGATTGGTCTGGTTGTTGGAACTGCCATTGCTGCCAGCATGGGCTTGGTGGACTTCTCTCCTGTTGCAGCAGCACCTCTTGTCCATGTCCCAACTCCACTCTACTTTGGGATGCCAACCTTTGAAATCTCATCTATTGTCATGATGTGTATCATCGCAACGGTGTCTATGGTTGAGTCGACTGGTGTTTATCTGGCCTTGTCTGATATCACAAAAGATCCAATCGACAGCACGCGCCTTCGCAACGGTTACCGCGCAGAAGGTTTGGCCGTACTTCTCGGAGGAATCTTTAACACCTTCCCTTACACAGGATTTTCACAAAACGTTGGTTTGGTTAAATTATCAGGTATCAAGACTCGCCTGCCAATCTACTACGCGGCTGGTTTCCTGGTTCTCCTTGGACTCCTTCCTAAGTTTGGCGCCCTTGCCCAAATCATTCCGAGCCCTGTCCTCGGTGGTGCTATGCTGGTGATGTTTGGTTTTGTATCTATTCAAGGGATGCAAATCCTCGCTCGTGTTGACTTTGCTAACAATGAACACAACTTCCTTATTGCAGCTGTATCAATCGCTGCAGGTGTCGGGCTCAACAACAGTAATCTCTTCATCAGCATGCCGACAGCCTTCCAAATGTTCTTCTCAAACGGAATCGTCGTAGCCAGCCTCCTCGCCATTGTCCTCAATGCCGTATTAAATCATAAAAAGAAATAAGAAAAAGAGGTGTGAGCCTCTTTTTTTGTTTATCACAAGTTGATTATAAATATAATCAATCCCAATTCCCATCTAATATTTCTTTTATAAACTTCTTAGGCATCCAAAAGGAGTGTTTTGTAATCCTACGCCCATCTGGAAGTTCATCCGTATCAGATAATGAACCTTTTCCAACAAATTTTCCTTTTTCAATTTCATAATAAGCATTGGTAGCATGTAATTTCGTAAATAGGATTCTATTTATCTTACTTTGAGGGAAATTAGTTGAAACTTTATTACCATTTTGAGTTAATTTAACTCCGTCAGAAATAATTTGTCTAGTTTCCTGCCACACTCTTTGGATTTCTTCTAATTGTCTATCTTGAAATCCCCAAAATTTGATAGAATCTAATACAAATAGCTTAGGTTCAATTTCCTTAAAAATAACGAAGAGGAATCGTTTATTATAAATTTCATTATAAACATGTGACGATTCCCAACTATCTGTTTCTGCTAATTCTTTAAAACAATAAGTTTTAAATGGAGAGTCTTCCTTAGGTAAATTATTCTTATCTACTCGAATAACTCTCAAATTCATGTTTGCTTTCTGAAATTCTTTAGTCTTATCTAAATCCCCTGTTAAACCTAAAATTTTTCTAATCAGAGTACTATTCTTACCTTTTGCTTTGGGATTCACTTCAAATCTATCATATAACTCTTGTTCAGAGAAACCTTTGTAGGAAAGAATCTTCTCTGCAATAACCTCAGTAAATGACTTTTTTTCACCCCTAAAATTAGCCAGAACACTTTCTTGATCTGATTGGTTAAAGATTTTATGATTAATCAGATAGGTCATATAACTTGATTTTAATTCCCAAGCTCTTTGTTTGGCTAATTCATGACTAAAAGGTTGTTGCCTTAAATCCTTTCCTTTACCTGCTCCTTTTGTACAAGTTGATAAATAGTTTCCATCTGATTCTGATAATTCATGCGCCCTTCCATTTTTGATTTTATCTGTAATTTTCTGATAGTCTTCAAGGATGACTGCCATATCCTCCTCAAACCATTCATATAAAAATATTTTTTCAATGACATAGTCCTTCATTGTTTGATTAGGAATTAAGCCATTGTAAAACAATAACAAAATCTTTGCACATTTTTTCCATAAATGAGTGGAGTAAAAATCCTCTAAATTTTCCTCCATATAGTTTAGTATTGTTAATACAAGTCGTTCTTTTGCACTAAGTGTCCCATTTTTGTTTATCTTAAAAGGAGTAACTTTTAATTCTACACCTATTTTTCCAAAGTCAGCTTCCGAGTCACTATTTGGCTGGTAGCCATAGAAATATTTTTCAATATAATTTCCATATTGCCCTTTTGACTTCATACTAATTGCTTTATCTTGTACCTCAGAGACTACTCTATCATTATAATCGTCATATGATTTATAAAGCGAACGATTATACTCTTCCATAACATCGGAAAATTTTCTATTTAAGAGTTTGTGAGAATATTCAATAACACTATCGATATCTTCATCGTTATAGTTAAATAAGTTTTGATCCATTTTCTTCTCCTATCTTTTATATTATATCAAATTAAACTAAAGCAAACATTAATACTTGATCAATCATTGAAAATAGTATATAATGGATTAAACTGTAAAAAAATGAAGGAGAAAAGATGAAAGTTCTCGAACTATTTGCTGGAGTTGGCGGTTTTCGGATAGGATTAGAAAATGCCGATAAGCAACTCTTTAAAACAAAATGGGCAAACCAATGGGAACCATCTCGTAAATCTCAAGACGCATTTGAGGTCTATGATTATCACTTCCCCAATAGCGAAAACATCAATATTAGTATCTCTGATATAACAGACGAACAATTTTCCAAAATGGATGCCGATATGATTGTCGGTGGTTTTCCTTGCCAAGATTACTCTGTTGCGCGTAGCAAGAAAAATGAGAAAGGTATTGAAGGAAAAAAAGGAGTTTTATTTTGGGAAATCATTAGAGCAACGGAAATCATTAAACCCAAATACTTAATTCTGGAAAATGTGGATAGGCTTTTAAAAGCGCCCTCAAAACAGAGAGGACGTGATTTTGCAATCATGCTAACAGCTTTTAATAATCTTGGATATTCTGTAGAGTGGAGAGTTATTAATGCTGCTGAGTATGGAAGAAGCCAACGAAGACGTCGTGTATTTTTTTTCGTATATCGAAATGATACAGTCTTTGCCCAAAAAATTGACAATCTTTACGAAAAAAATGAAGAAATCTTTGAAGATAATAGGTATGATGACTATATTTTCAATCAAGGTCTATTTGCGAAACAATTTCCTATTAAACCTATAGCAGTTAAAAATCGTCATGTATTTTATGAGTTACCAAATGATATAGTTGAAGTTTCAGATACTTTTACTGGTACTGTTTGGAATACAGGAATTATGAGACATGGAAAATACTATTCTATTGATACAGAACCTAACTACAATGGTAATCCGATTACTCTAGGAGAAATTCTTCAAGATGAATCTGAAGTACCTGAAAAATATTTTTTAACTGATGAGGCTAAACTAGAAAAATTTCAATATCTTAGAGGACCTAAAAAAATTGAGCGAACATCCTCTGACGGACATCAATACATCTATTCAGAAGGAGGAATGTCCCCTTATGATGATTTAAACCTTCCAGGAAGAACAATGCTTACATCCGAAGGAACTGTTAATCGTTCCACACATTTATTATTTGTAAACAATAAATATAGATTAATTACCCCCATTGAAGCTGAACGCCTTCAGGATTTCCCAGATGATTGGACAGCTAAAAAGAAACTATCTGACGGTTCTATTGTAGAGGTATCTGATAAAATGAGAATGTTTTTTATGGGAAATGCTTTAGTTACTGAAATTGTAAAAGAAATTGCTAAGTTTATTAAAGAAATTGATTGATTTATCTGAAACTAAAAAAGAGGTGCGAGCCTCTTTTTTATCTATATCCTTACCTGTCTATCTTCTGACCGCTGGCCTGTGACAAACATGGTAAAGGTTGCTTTGCAGACGTTTCTGCCTTCTTGATTGGTGATATCGACATCCACCACACAGGTTGTGCGACCTTGGTGGACACATTCTCCTTTAATGGTCAGTACATCGTCGAGTTTTCCTGCTTTGAGGTAGTTGATAGAGGATTGGAGCGTCACTCCATCTAGTCCTAGCGAGATGACTACCAAACCACTGATCTGGTCACAAAGGGTAAAGAGATAGCCACCATGGGCATTGCCATAGTAGTTGAGCGACGAGTCCACTACTTTGGTCGTCACCACAACGTGACCATCTCTCATTTGTTCAATTTCGTAATTTTCAAAGGCAGATATAGCGTCAAAATGAAAGTCTTTCATCGTTTCCTCCTGATAGTTCAAACGACACTATGATACTACTTTTTATAGGACTGTGCAAGGAGAAAGCTCCTAGCCTGGAAAAATACCGACCTGCTCCACAAAGCGCATAAAGGCTGCCCGTCCTTGTTCCGTCTGCTTGTAGACTCCTGCGTCCTCAAGTACACGCGCAAAGATAGCACCCACAGAGTCCTTGACAATTTCAAGGGCTTTTTCTTTATCTGTTAAGTCTGGATAGCGGGCTTTGAGTTGGTCTGCCCATTCCTGATGATAATCGACAACTGAGACAGCTTCTCCTACAAGATAGCTAGCGACTTGCTCCACTTCTTCTTTCAGACGTGGTGGTAAGATAGCCAAGCCCATGACCTCAATCAAGCCGATATTTTCCTTCTTGATATGTTGGACATCCTTGTGGGGATGGTAGATGCCGTCAGGATGTTCTGCAGAAGTCTGATTGTCCCGCAAGACCAAGTCCAACTCAAATTGTCCATTGCGTTTACGGGCAATGGGTGTGATGGTATGGTGTGGTGTTACATTACTTTCTGCCAAAATCTGCACTGCAGGATCTGAATACTGGCGCCATTCCTGCAAAATCTTATCAGCCAAGTTGATCAAATCCTCTTTGGAATCCGAAGTCAAACGCAACACTGACATTGGCCACTTGACAATCCCAGCCTTGATCTGCTCAAAACCAGTAAAAGAGAAAGTCTTTTGCAAGGGAGCCAATTCCATAGGAAATACGTGACGGCCTCCCTGATAGTGATCATGAGTTAGAATAGATCCCCCCACAATCGGCAGGTCGGCATTAGATCCAGCAAAATATCCTGGAAACTTCTCTACGATAGCCAGCAGACGTTCAAAGCTCTGACGACTAATAGCCATGGGACGATGCTGGCCATCTAAAAAGATACAATGCTCATTAAAATAAGCATAGGGCGAATACTGGAAGCCCCACTCCTGACCAGCCATTTCAAAGCGGATAATACGGTGATTGCTGCGAGCTGGATGGTTAACCCGACCATGGTATCCCTCATTCTCTAGACAAAGCTGACACTGAGGATAATTACTAGCTTGCACCAACTTGGCTGCCGCAATCTCCTTTGGATCCTTTTCAGGCTTAGAGAGATTGATGGTAATTTCAAGTTCACCGTAATCAGATGGAACACGATAAGCGATATTTTTAGCAATAGCCTTGAGTTTGATGTAGTCATTTTTCTGGCTAAGTTGGTAGAAATCCGCTATCGCTTGCTCAGGAGAGTGGGCATAGGTTGTCCAAAAGTCACGATTAACCTGACTCGGACAAGGAGTCACCAAATCCATTAGTTCAGCACCAAGGATTTCACGCGCAGTCTGACTATCTTCAATCGTCTCTAATCGAACGGCTTCCTCAACCAGCTGGTCCTTGAGGTCAATCAATTTATCCAGATTGGGCTCAACTTCCAAAACACCATCTCCCACTCGTGCCAAGACACGATTGGTCAGGTAGATTCGATCCATTTCCTCATATGAACTTTCAGAAATGACATGTGTTACAAATTTATCTACTAAGGTCACTATAGAGCCTCCTTTTGACTAGTCAAGGACGCGAGTGCCACCTGCAACTTCAGCGATATAGAAGCTTGGAGCGTAGCCAACTACTTCCTCGTAGTGTTTGCCTACAGCTTCCTTAAAGGCCTCAACAG
This sequence comes from Streptococcus pseudopneumoniae, assembly GCF_001072315.1. Lineage (GTDB taxonomy): Bacteria > Bacillota > Bacilli > Lactobacillales > Streptococcaceae > Streptococcus > Streptococcus pseudopneumoniae_R. The sequence goes on from NZ_JVLI01000058.1 coordinate 32,130, forward strand.
TATCTTTTTGCACCAAGGCAATGGCACATCCGCCAAAACCTGCCCCTGTCATACGAGCACCGAGAACACCTTCTTGCGCCCAAGCTGTGTGAACAAGGGTATCCAATTCCAAACCAGTTACTTCATAGTCATGCTCTAGGGAAACGTGTGACGCATTCATCAAACGACCAAACGTTTCCAAATCTCCTGCTTGGAGGGCTACTTGAGCTTTAAGGGTACGTTGATTTTCAAGCACTGCATGACGAGCACGTTTCAAACGATTTTCATCTTTAATCAGATAGCTATATTGGTCAAAGGCCCACTCGTCTAATTCACCCAAGGTCTGAATATCCAAGGCAACTTGCAATTCTTCCACTGCTTTTTCACACTCAGCACGGCGTTCATTGTACTTAGAGTCAGCCAATTCACGGCGTTTGTTAGTGTTCATGATAACAACGACATTGTCCTTCAAATCAAGTGGTACCAAATCATACTCTAAAGTGTTAGTATCTAAGTAAATAGCACGTTGGTCAGCCCCCATACCGATAGCAAACTGGTCCATGATACCAGAGTTGACTCCGATAAAGTTATTTTCTGTTTGTTTGCCGATTTTAACCAAATCGAGACGCTCTAATTTTAAATCAAAGAGATGCTCTGCCACAACCCCTGTCAAAAGTTCCAAGGATGCTGAAGAAGACAAACCAGCACCATTTGGGATATTCCCATAAACATAAAAATCAAAACCTTTGTCAATCACATGCCCAGCTTCTTGCAAGAAATGAAGAACGCCTTTTGGATAATTGGTCCAGTTGTGCTCTTTTTCAAACTTGAGGTCAGCGAGAGGCACTTCGATAATGCCTTTGTCCTCAAAGTTAGCTGAGTAGAAACGCAAGACTTGATCATCACGTTTGCGAGCAGCCCCATAAGTTCCTAAGGAAATGGCTGCTGGAAATACATGTCCACCATTATAGTCTGTGTGCTCACCAATCAAGTTGATACGGCCTGGTGAAAAGAAAGTTTGGTCTGCTTCTTGACCAAAAACAGCAAGAAAGTCTTTACGAAGAGCTTCAGCAGTAAGATGTTGTGTCATATGATTTCTCCTTTTACTGTCCGTTAAGTCACCTTAACATGTAATCGTTTTCTTCTATTGTATCCAAGGGATTTCCCACGGTCAATCCTTTTTACTAAACTTTTACTGAAATATCGGTAAAAGGCAAAAAAACATGATATACTAATCTAATCAAGGAGGATTTATGGCTACCTTAAAAGACATTGCACAGCTAGCCTCTGTTTCTATCGCGACCGTATCACGTGTTCTCAACCGCGACCAGAGCCTATCTGTTACAGAAGAAACCAGGCACCGTATTTTAACCGTTGCTGAAGAGTTGGGCTACACCAAGTACCTCAAGACAGGCGAGTCCCACAAACCCAAGCAAAAGATTGCCATTATCCAATGGGTCAGCGAACAAGGGGAGCTGGACGACCTCTACTACTACCAGATTCGCCTAGGCATAGAAAAAAGAGCCCAAGAGTTGGACTATGATATCTTGCGCTATTTCAACGACCATCCTTTTACTCTGAGCGAGGAAGTCATTGGGATTCTCTGCATCGGAAAGTTTAGCCGAGCTCAGATTTCCACCTTTGAGGAATACCAAAAGCCTCTTGTCTTTCTAGATAGTGATACTCTTTCACTAGGACACACCTGTATTATCACGGACTTTTATACTGCCATGAAACAGGTTGTCGATTATTTCCTCAGTCAAGGGATGAACCGTATCGGGATTCTAACAGGGCTTGAGGAAACAACCGATCAAGAAGAAATCATTGAGGATAAGCGGCTGGAAAATTTTAGGAACTACAGCCAAACAAAAGGGATCTATCATGATGAACTGGTCTTTCAAGGAAGCTTTACCGCCCAGTCTGGCTATGACTTAATGAAAGAGGCTATTCAGAGTTTGGGAGACCAACTGCCACCTGCCTTTTTTGCAGCTAGCGATAGTTTAGCCATCGGTGCCCTCCGTGCCCTCCAAGAAGCTGGAATCAGCCTACCAGACCGTGTCAGCCTCATTTCCTTTAACGACACCAGCCTGACCAAGCAAGTCTATCCTCCCCTCTCTAGCATCACCGTTTATACTGAGGAGATGGGTCGAGCAGGTATGGATATTCTTAACAAGGAAGTACTCCACGGTCGGAAAATCCCTAGTCTAACCATGCTGGGAACCAGACTGACTCTGAGAGAGAGTACAAAGAATGATTAGAATTACAAAACGACCGCTAGCAAGGCTGTTTCTCTAATAATCTCTATGATTCCGCTCCAACTCACACCTTTCGCTTATGTGCTTGGTGACTTTCTAGATCAACATCAACTTCAATGGTAATATTTTGAAAGCCACAATCTTTGAGGAAAATTCGAATAGATTCTTTACAAGTTTCCATATGCTCCATCTCTTTTAAACAAACATGGACAATGGCATTTTTTTCCAAACCATCCATAGTCCAGAGATTAAGCTGATTGATACTAGCGACATGATCCAATTCTGCTAAATCCGTCTTGATCTTCTGGATATCTACTCCTTCTGGCACTGCATCGAGGAATATCTTGAGCGTGCTCCAAAAACGTGGAAGGGCTTTTGACAGAACAAAGAAGGAAATAGCAATAGACAAGAGCGGATCCAAGATATACCAATCGGTAAATCGAAGAACAATGGCCATCAGGATGACAGCCACCCAACCCAAGGTATCTTCCAGAAAGTGCAGGCTGAGAATGGATTCGTTCTTGGTTTGTCCTTTGCGAATGACGAGACTCGCTAGCACATTGATAGTAATCGCAATAATTCCTAACCAGAAAATCCCCTCATCATTGACCGATTGTGGATGAAAGATTTTCGCTATATTTTCCAAAATCACTAGGATGGATCCTGTGATAAGAATCACAGCAGTCACCAGGGCCCCTAAAAGACTAAATCGCTTGTAACCCAAGGTATAATGCCTATCTTCTTCACGATTGGAGATTGTTTCTAGAAGGGCTGATATGCCAATGGCTATAGCATCCCCCAAGTCATGAACAGAATCAGCGAGAACGGCACTCGAACCAAATATTCCTCCTGCGATAAACTCAACAATAGCATAGCTTAAATTTAAGAAAAAAGCTATCCAAACAGTATATTTTGCCTTCATCTTTCTCATTCCTTTGTTATAATAGATTTATGAACACCTTGTTCATTATCATTATCCACTAAAACTCAAAGAAAGGATAGAAGCAAAAGGTCAGCTTTATTCAGTTCTGAACAATTTGCCTCAAGTGTCTATATGACTAAGATTGACCGCCGTATCAGCAAAACAAAAAAAGCCATCTTTCAAGCTTTTCTACAACTTTTGAACGATAAGGGCTACGAATCCACTACAGTTCAGGATATCATTGAACTCGCAGATGTTGGACGTTCCACCTTTTACTGTCACTATGAGAGCAAGGAACTACTTCTGGACGAGCTTTGCCGCTACCTCTTTCATCATCTCTTTGAAAGAGAGCAACCCATTTCAACTGAGGACTACCTCGCCCACCTCTTTCTTCATTTTCAGAAAAACCAAGACCATATCACCAGTCTGCTATTTTCCAAAAATGACTACTTCCTCCGTCAACTCCATAAAGAGCTAGAACACCATGTCTATCCCATGTTGGCTGATGAGTTAAAAGAAGCCCACACTAATCTGCCTACTTCTTACCTCCAACACTTGGTCGTGTCCAACTTTATCGAGACATTGACCTGGTGGCTCAAAAAAGGACAAGACTTTACATACCAGGAAGTTGTCCAGTTTTATCTAGACCTTCTCATTCCTAAAAATTGAATACAGAGTAGAGCTCAGTTGCCTTATTTCTAGGCTACTGAGTTTTTATCTTTTCAACAATCAAAAAAGCCCAGACGACATTGTCTGAGCGTTCTTCTATATAGTCGTTTAACAAAGTTGAGTTTAACAAAGTTGAGTTTGACATTTTCAAACTATTTCTTCAACAAACCTTCTTCTTGTAGAAACTCCTTGGCTACTTGCTCTGCTGACTTGCCTTCAACACCGACTTGGTAGTTGAGCTGGCTCATCTGGCTTTCTGTAATCTTACCAGCCAATTTATTGAGAACCGTTTCCAACTCTGGATGTTTCTTGAGAAGAGCTTCTTTCATTAGTGGAGCCCCTTGATAAGGTGGGAAGAGTTGTTTGTCATCTTCCAAGACCTGCAAATCATAACGCGCCAACTCCGCATCGGTTGAATAGGCATCCGTGATTTGAATATCACCTGACTGAATTGCCTGATAGCGAAGGGCTGGCTCCATGGTCGCCACATTGAGATTGAGACCATACATTGACTGCAAGCCCTTATTGCCATCTTCACGGTCATTAAACTCAAGTGTAAAGCCTGCCTTCAACTGCCCTTCCACTTTTTTCAAGTCCGAAATGGTCTTCAAGCCATATTCTTGAGCAATCTTTTTCGGAACAGCTACAGCATAGGTATTTTGATAAGACATAGGTTTGAGATAGGCTAGATGATCCTGTTTGGCAATACCATCACGAGCTACCTGATAAACCTGCTCTGGCTCATGACTCACCTTAGGTGATGGTTGAAGCAAACTTTCAGTCACCGTACCTGTAAATTCAGGATAGATGTCAATATCGCCTTTTTTCAAAGCTTCGTAGAGGAAGCTTGTTTTCCCAAAATTCGGTTTAACAGTAGCAGTCATGCTGGTATTTTCTTCAATGAGGAGTTTATACATATTGGCCAAAATTTCTGGTTCTGGACCCAATTTCCCAGCAATAACCAAGTTTTCTTTCTCTTTTTGAGCCAAGAGAGCTGGGCTATAAGACAGACCCAGTAATACCGTCACCAAGGCAAAACCAGAGAAAATCGTCCGCAATTTTGCCTTTTCCATCACTTTTAGTAGGAAGTTAAAGGCAATGGCCAGCACTGCAGAAGAAAGTGCCCCAATCAAAATTAGACTGGCATTATTACGGTCAATTCCCAAAAGGATAAAGGAACCCAGCCCCCCTGCACCAATCAAGGCCGCCAAGGTTGCTGTACCGATAACCAATACTGCTGCTGTCCGAATCCCAGACATGATAACAGGCATGGCAAGTGGAATTTCAAACTTCTTGAGTCGCTCCCACCTAGTCATTCCAAAGGCAATCCCTGCCTCTTGTAGACTTGGGTCAATTCCCTTCAGTCCAGTGATGGTATTTTGCAAAATCGGAAAGATCGCATAAATCACTAGAGCTGTCAAAGCAGGCAAGGTTCCAATTCCCATCAAGGGAATAAAGAGCCCTAACAAGGCCAAAGACGGGATAGTCTGGAAAATCCCTGCAATCTGCAAGACCCAATCCGCCAACTTCTCATGATAGCGAAGGTAAACAGCCAAGGGAATCGCTATAAAGATAGCCAGCAACAAGGTCAAAAGTGACAACTGCAAATGTTGAGATAGAGCTGTCAACCAATCACTAAAACGATCCTGAAAAGTTGCAATTAAATTAGTCATGAACACTACCTCCAAACAAGTCTGCTACAAAGTCTGTTGCAGGCGCTTTTAAAATGGTCTCTGGATTCGCTACCTGGCGAATTTCTCCATCCTGCAAGACAGCAATACGGTCCGCCAATTTCAAAGCTTCATCCGTATCATGGGTCACAAAAATCGTTGTCATCCCAAACTCTTTATGCAATTCTTTAGTCAGAACCTGCAACTGTTTGCGAGAAATAGCATCCAAGGCTGAAAAAGGTTCATCCATGAGGAGAATCTTAGGCTGACCAATCATAGCACGAACAATACCGACCCGTTGCTGTTCTCCACCAGATAATTCACTAGGAAGTCGATGTCCATACTCAGCCACTGGTAAACCAACCTTAGCCAAAAGCTCTTCTGTTTTCTGAGCAATTTCTTCCTTAGTCCAGCCCTTCATTTCAGGAATCAGGGCAATATTTTCCGCGACCGTTAGATTAGGAAATAGAGCAATGGCCTGTAAAACATAACCAGTAGAAAGACGAAGTTCACGCTCGTCATAGTCTTTGATGCGCTTGTCATCCATATAAATATTTCCATCAGTCGGTTCCAAGAGACGGTTAATCATCTTAATCATGGTCGTCTTACCTGAGCCAGAAGGCCCAACTAAAACCATAAACTCGCCATTCTCAATCCGTAAATTAACATCTCTCAAGACATCTTTTTCTGTGTAGCGCAAGGCTACATTTTTGTATTCAATCATTCTGTATCCTCAATTTAAAACTTCCCTCGATTGGTCAAGTCTTCTACCTTAGGCATGACTTCCTTATTGTCCCAATGTTCCACAATTTTCCCGTTTTCTAGACGGAAGATATCGTACTGGGCATAGGCAACTCCACCAATCTGATTCTGACCATAGCTAACCACATAGTTTCCTTGTCCTAAGAGTTGAAAAACAAAGTCAAAAGTGGCCTTTACTTATAAACAGCTAATTTGCTCCATTTTAATCCTCATTTTCCTTCTCTTTCAGATTAGCCAAAATTCTTTCTTGAAAGGCGTCAAACTGCTGAATTTCTTCCTCTGAAAATCCTTTGTAAAAGATCGTATCCAATTTCTGACTGACACGATGTCCCACTTCTTTCTGGGACTGCCCCAACTCTGTTAAAACTAAATACTTCTTACGCTTATCTTCTCCACATGGACTAATAGTTACAAGATTTTGTTCCTCTAGCTTTTTAATCATAGTCGTCAGTGTATTATTAGCAAGCCCAGTTTCCAGAGCAATATCTGTCGCAGTTGCGCAGCCTGTTTCACTATTCCATAAAACCGCTAAAATTTTCCCCTGCTCACTCCGATAAAGAGCTTCAGGATCCCGACTAAGTAACTTTTGAAAAATCCGCCCATTCAACAAACGAATATGATGGGCTAGCAAATGACTATCTTTCATAACACCTCCAATTTATTTCGATATCGAAAAGAATAAAATAATTGTAACACTCATTATTCTAACTGTCAACTATTTCGATTTGGAAATAATTTTTCCCAGTAAAAAAATCTCCTACCCAAGGTAGAAGAATTTTAATCTTATAAAACTTAATCCGTCATGTCCGATACCAACGTTCGATGCTCCAATGGAACACTGCACATAACTAGCAAGAAAATGAAACCTGACTGAATCCAGAAGAGGGCCAAGTCAAAGATTCCGTGTACAGCAACCACTGTAAGGAAAGATAGATAAAGACCGATAATCGGGCGTTTCCCCGACTCCTGACTCATATCCATCATCAAGCGAACAGGAGCAACAGAAGACAAAACTAATAAAATAGTCCCCACAACTCCGTAACTCAGAATCGTATCGATATATAGACTGTGAGCATGTTCATGATAAGGAGCATTTATTCTAGGATACGAGTGCATATAAGTCAATGGCCCTTCACCCCAGAAAGGATTTTGCTTAAACAAGGCCATCCCAGCATCCCAGATAGAAATGCGTTCTTCCATAGAAGAATCTAAAGTCCCCATCCGAACTCCTAAATCACTAGAAAAGAGGAAACTCAAGCCAATCGCAAAGACCCCAATACTAAGCCAAAAGGCCTTCCAGTTTTTAATGGTCGTAAAGAGATAAATAATGGCTCCAGCGATAATAGCAGGAAAGGCAGTTCGATTTTGCGTAAAGTTCAATCCAAAGAGATTAACAAAGCCTGCAAACACACAGAATACTTTCAACCAATTCAACTTGGTCGTTGTAAACAGATAGAAAGCAATCATGATACAGAAACAACAAATAATTCCATAATAATTAGGATTAAAGAAGGTCACTTCTGCACGATTCTGATGCCACACCTGCATATTGGGTGAAAGAAAAGCATAGTTAAATTTCTTCACAATTTGGAAATGTTCTAAACTCGCAAAAGCAGCTGACAAGACGCTACCAAACAAGACGAGCTGCAAAATCAATCGAAAGAATTTATGTGATAAAATCGACTGATAGTGCAAAAAGAAAACAGTAAATAGAAACATTCCTACTGAAGCCACAACTCCCATCCAATTTTGTGCAAAAACGGATATAACAGTACTATAGCCAAGAAAAAGAAGCAGCATCGGATGCTCCCCCATTTTCTGAAGAATACTTTTCATGTCTCCTGTAAAAATCAAACTGATAATATATAAACAGAATACAACTACAAAAAGATAAAAGGGTAAAAAGATACTCAGGATAATTCCCAATAAAATCAGCTCTTTACTAGACAACCCTTTCAGCTTTTCAATAAAGCCTATTGATTTCAAAATGAATCCTTTCTCTCCAAATCAGTTGATTCAGATAATAGTAAGCTATCCTATATTGTACCACTTTTTTAGCAATTTGAAAACAAAGGAAACGTTTTTTAAAATAAAAACCCTATTTTATCAACCATATCAAGGCTTCAAAATGTTACTTCAATTCCGTTCTCAATTACCCGATAAGTCTGATTTTGCAAATCAATTTCTGCTACTGCTGTTACGGACTTATCTTTATTTTGACGTTTGATTACAATGCTGTAGGCTGTTGGTGTTTCAACGTCAATAGTCCCTTCTAGATCAAAGGCTTCTGATCGATTACGGAAAGAAAATAGATTGAGAAGAGACTTCACCACAGGACGTTGGACTTCTTCTGCTATTTCCTCATTGCTATAGTAATGACGATTAATATTACGACCTTCTTTAGTTTCTTCTAATAATTTCAAGTCATTCTTGCCTGCTAAGAGACCCACATAGTAAACCTGAGGAATACCTGGAGCAAAAGCTTGAATTAGACGAGCGAGAAAATACTTGATATCATCATCTCCAAGCGCAGAATAATATGTTGAATTGATTTGGTAGATATCTAAATTGTTATACTCGGCACTGGAGTACTTACGTTTGACATTAGCTCCAACCTTATAGAGTTCATTTGAAGCATAGTCAATCTCCTCATCAGTCAGGATATCCTTGACATCCACCACTCCAATCCCATCATGGGTGTCTAGCGTCGTAAATTGCTTCATTGGGCTCATCTTTAACCACTTAGCCAAACGCTCTGTTCTGGAACTGTAAAGAGTATAAAGTGTCACCATTGGAAGAGCAAAATCATAAACATAGTAACCATGATCCGCTATTTTAAACTGAATCGAATAATGTTCATGAATCTCAGGTAAGAGCTCTGTCCCATACTCAGCAGCGATATCTCGAACTTTGTCCAATAAATCCCAAATATCTGGTTCCACAAAGAAATCATTAGTATCCAATTTCTTCACTGCATAAGCAAAGGCATCTAGACGAATCAAATCACACCCATTACTTGCCAAGTGCTGAATGGTCTTACGGATAAATTCCATCGTTACTTCTTTGGTCACATCAAGATCAATCTGCTCCTCACCAAAGGTATTCCACAAATGTTCTACTGAACCATCTTCAAACACAATCTCTTGCTTTGGTGCACGATCCTTACGCTTGTAAATTAAATCTACATCAGACTGTGTCGGACGGTTTTCTGGCCAAAACTTATCCCAGTTTAAAAAGAGATCTTTAAATTCACTGGCTTCATGTTTTTCTTGATAGTCCTTATAATACTTAGATTGACGAGAAATATGATTAATCATAAAGTCAAACATAAGATAATATTTCTCACCTAAACGCTTAACATCCTCCCAATCACCAAAAGCTGAATCCACTTCGTCATAGTCAACTGGCGCAAATCCACGATCACCTGTTGATGGGAAAAATGGTAGAAGGTGAACTCCCCCAATAGCATCTCTAAAATGCTCTTCCAAATTCTCATATAAGTCTTTAAGATTATTTCCCAAACTATCTGAATAGGTAATCAACATGGTTTTATTCTGAATTGGCATCATTACTCTCCTTTTTCTAATTGAAGCCAAGTCTCATATGACTTGGCTTTTATGAGTTTATGTATTTTAAGAATTGCTTCATAGGGTACGATTGAAATCAACAAGCTGAATCGTCCCTTCGTATACGGAATTGAACACGGGACTAATTTCTTAGGAAAAAAGATAAATCTTCTTGTGTGCAAGCACACTACGTCAATTTCCTATTTTTCTACAGAAATTTTCAGCAAGCTGAATCGTCCCTTTGTATCTTATTTCACTGCTCCATTGCTCATTCCTGAAATAATATGTTTTTGGAAGATGAGGTAGACGACAGTAATTGTTACAATTCCCACAATATAGGATGCAAAACTTGGCCCATAGTCATTAAAATACTGACCTTGGTAGTTGTACTGGAAGAGAGGCAAAGTCCACATCTTGGAATCCTTATTCAAAATCAACAATGGCAACATAAAGTCATTCCAGAACCATAATGCATTGATAATCAAGGTTGTAGCATGCATAGGCTTCAGCATTGGAAAGATAATTCGACGGTAAGTTGTAAATCGATCAGCCCCATCAATTTCTGCAGCTTCATCTAAACTATCTGGTACACTGATTTTAATATAACCAACATACAAGAAGAGGGTCTGTGGAATTGCATAAGTTAGATAAAGTAGTACCAACCCCCACATATTTGCCAGGCCGAGTTTGCTCATCATAACTGTGATAGGAATCATAATCACCTGAAATGGAACAAATATCCCTAAAATCAAGAGCGAATACATAATTGCAAAGGCTTTTTTCTTGGACATATTTCGAGCAATGGAATAGGCTGCAGCTGGTATAAAGAAGGCTACTACCATCAATGATAACACCGTAATAACAGCTGAATTCCAGAAATAGCCTCCAATCCCATCCGAAACCAATCGTTCATAGTTGCTTAATGTAAAAGGATTGGGCAAACTAAAGAAATGATTCATGATATCCTTGGTTGTTTTGAAGGAACTAAATACTGTTACCAATAAAGGAACAAGTATGAGAATACCACCTACTATCAAGAGGACATACTTCCAAAACTGATTCAATTTTTCTTCTTTTTTCATGTGTAGGACTCCTCTATTAGATTTCAAATTTCTTTGATAGTTTGATTTGGATAAGAGAAACAATTCCAATAATTAAGAATAAAATCAAGGCAATTGCATTCGCATATCCATATTGATTACTCTTGAAGGCATAGTTATAGACTAAAAGACCAAGAGACGTTGTAGCATTATTAGGACCACCACTCGTCAAGGCAAAAATTTGATCAAAGGCAGTCAAACCGGACTTAAGAGCTAGGATAAAAACCATAGAAATCGTTGGCAACAAATATGGTAATTCAATTTTCCAAAAAGTTTGTTTGCTTGTTGCACCATCAATTGATGCCGCCTCCAAAATATCACTTGGAATACTCTGAAGACCAGCAAGAAAGAGAATAATTGGCATTGCTACTCCTTGCCATAGAAGAACAAAAATAGTTGCCACTACCGCTCCGATTGGTGTTCCTAATAGACTTTCTTGTAAAAAACTAATCCCTAAAATTTTTCCAATCGTTGGAAGACCATAGTTGAAGAATTGTTTAAAAATCAAGGAAACTGTCAAACCAGACAAAACCGCTGGGAAAAAGAACCATGCTCTAAAGAAGGTCTGCCCTTTCATCTTAGAATTTAAGGCTCGAGCCACAACCATCCCAATTGTAATCTCTCCAATAATCAATGCCAGGGTTAAAATCAAAGTAAAAGCAATGGCTGTGAAGAATTTCCCATCAATCATCAGCAATTTGTAGTTATTCAGACCAACAAATTTATAATTATAGGTCAATCCAGTCCAGTTAGTCAAACTATAGAAAGCACCTTGTACCATAGGAAAGTAAAAGAAGATAGCTTGTAATGCAAGCGGGATGAGCAAAAAAGTCCAACCCCAGTATTTATTTAAAATTTTTCGAATAGCCATATCATCTTAACTCCTATTCTAGTCCAAATCTGCCTTCATTGGATTAAAGAAAGCATTGAGATTGTTTGCCATATTTTTCAGATTTTTATCCATCAAGTAACCTGCACTTAGATTAAAAAAATCTTCTTCAGAATTCCAATGTTGGCCCAACCAAACATAATGTTTATCCGTAAATGCTAGTTTAGAAATCTCTGCAAGTGCTGAATCTTCTTTTTCCTGTACACCTTTCACCGCAACTGGTGATCCATCCACATCATAATATGCTTGCATAGCTTTTGAACTAGTCATATAGCTGATAAATTCTTCGGTTTCTTTAGGATGTTTGGTAGTAGCTGAAGTTGATAATGCCATGTCCCCTGCACCAACAGTGACTTCTTTTCCTACTTCTTCTCCTGGGAAGGCAAACATCCCCACATCAAATTTTGGATCCTGTTGATTAATTGCCGCTAATGCCCATGATCCTTGTGGCATCATCAAGGATTTTTCATTCGAGAATGCTACCACCGCATCATTATAAGAGGCACCACGCCATCCATCTTGAGCATTATCCGCCAACAAATCTAGTCGTTCTGCATCTGCTTTTAAAATAGCATCATCTGCAGAAATAGCATTTGGTTTTGAAAAGCGAAGATAGTTATTAGCTGCGTCTCCACTGCCTGTAATGGTAATGAGAGAAAGTTGGTGATAACCGTTTAATGTCCATCCTTCATTGCCTGCAACTGCAAACGGAGAATTCCCACTATCTTTTATCTTTTTAACAATCTCTTGAAACTCTTTAAAAGTCTTGGGTTCCTCAAGTCCTAATTCTTTAAACTTTGTTTTATTGTAATAAATTCCATAAAGGTTAGCAGTTAAAGGCACACTATAAATCTTGTTATTGATTGCATACTTTTCTGCATAGTCATTCTTAATGTTCTCAAGATAAGATTTCCCCGTTATATCTGCAAAGTAACCTGCTTTTGCCCACTCCTGAAAATCCATATTTTGAGGATAGATATTAACAATATCTGGAACATCTCCTGATAAAATCCGAGTCTTTAGAACAATTCCAGCTGCCGGAACAGTCGTCAGTTTTACATCAATAGTAGGATGATCCTTTTCAAAATGATCCACAATTTTTTGCAAAGTATCCGCCATTTCGGTCTTCTGGTTAAAAAATTCAATCGTTACCTTTCCATCAGTCGATTGATTATTCTGACCACAAGCTGCTAGGCCTAGTAAACTAACCCCAGCTACTAAAAGAAAACCTGCTTTCTTATACCATTTCATTGGAAAGCCTCCTTTATAAAATTATACACCTTTATTATAGTCTTCTAAAAATATACTGTCTACTCAAAAAATCTCCTTGGGATAAGATAACAGTTAAGCCTGCATACATGAGTTCTGCACCTGAGTAAACTACTCCATTTTCCTGCAATTCATACAGTCCCTCTTCATCCAAATCTTTTAACTTTAAAGTTGTTTCCATGGTCTCTACAACTGACAAAACGCGAACGTAGGTTACAATCGTTTGATTTTTGTAATTAAATTGTACAGCTGCTTCATTGGATGCAGACTCGGGATTGATTAACCTATACTGTTGTCCTAACTGAACTACTGGTCGTAATTCTTTATACAAGTTCACCTGATTAGCAATCTCAGCTTTCTCTTCATCTGATAAACTTGTCAAATCAAGCTCATAACCCAAATTTCCCATCATTGCTACATGGCCACGTGTTTCTAACGGTGTCTTTCGTCTCATCTGATGATTCGGTACTGCTGACACATGAGCTCCCATAGAAATGGTTGGATAGAGATAGGATGAACCGTATTGAATTGGTAAACGTACAATAGCATCAGTATTATCACTAGCCCAGACTTGTGGAAAATAGCGCATCATACCCAGATCATTTCGTCCACCACCACCAGAGCAGGACTCAAAGAGAATATGGCTGTGCTTTTCTGTCAGATAAGAAACGAGTTCGTAAAGTCCCAACATGTACTGATGAGATTGCATCTGTGTTTCTAGATAAGTAAAGCCATTTCCTAGGTTAGTCATATTGCGGTTCATATCCCATTTGATGTAGTCAATCTCATGATAAGATAGGAGTTCATCTAAGACATTTTTCAAGTATTCTACTACCTGAGGATTGGCAAGATTAAGTACTAATTGATTTCTAGAATAAGTATGCTCATAGTCAGGAACCTGAATAGCCCAGTCAGGATGTTTACGATACAAATCACTATCTACAGAAATCATCTCAGGTTCTAACCAAAGCCCAAACTGCAAACCTCTTTCGTGGATAGCTGAAATCAGACTTTCTAGGCTTCCACCCAGCTTTTTCTCATTAACACTCCAGTCACCTAAAGCACGATTATCATCAAAGCGATTACCAAACCACCCATCATCTAATACAAAAAGTTCAATTCCAACTTTCTTAGCTTCATCTGCTAACTCTAACAGTTTTTCTCTCTGAAAGTCAAAGTAAGTAGCTTCCCAGTTATTGATTAGAATTGGACGTTCTTTTTTAGAAAATTTACTTGGAATAATGTGCTTCAGTACAAAATTCTGACTTTCATGACTAACACCAGTTAATCCCTTATCTGAATAGGTCATTAAAGCTACCGGTGTTTCAAAGTATTCCTCAGGGGCTAACTTCCAAGAAAAGTTTTCCGGATTAATTCCAATAGCCAGCCGAACTTCATTCAATTGATTCTTTTGAACAAAAGCTTCAAAGTTTCCACTATACATTAGTTGAATAGCAAACACATTCCCAGCATCCTCTGTGACCCCTTGATCACATAGTAGAAGAGCTGGTGTTTGAGCATGCCCAGAAGCTCCACGGTTCGAACTAATCGAAAAGATTCCTTGTTCTACCTGTTGACGTCTGACAGTCTTTTCACGAGCATAAGCACCCTGCAGAGTTACGATTTCGTAATCTGCAGCTGGAAAATCAGCCATAAAAGAAAAATCTTTATGGATAACAACTTCCTGGTTACTCTTATTCTCCAATTTACTGTAGCTAGCAATTGTCGCATTATTATCAAAAGCAGTATAATACAAATTCAGACTAAGTTGAGCCTTAGAATCTTCTAACATCAAGACAAGAGTCTCTGTATCGTCCATGCTATGTGGAGAAGGTAAGCCCTGTGGACCATTCTGACCTTTTAAAATCTTTGCTTCTACAAATCGAAAGTCTGTTACTTCAGTTGCATCATGCTGAACCTGTAAAGTTGGTTTTCTAAAGTCACCCAAACCATGTTGTCCAAAAATTTGACGTTGCGTATCTAAGCTAAAGGTTCGATTAGTAGCTGTTGGATTTCCTGAAAAAGCATGGTCTCGTTCATAAACACTATTGGAACCTTTATAGTTCTTAATAGTCTTTCCTAAATGTTTCAATAGTAAGTACCCATCACGATTTTCAATAATCAAACTTAAATTTTTACTCTCAACATAAAATAAATTATTCTCTATCCTAACTCCCATTTACTTCACCTCATCACTTTATTGATTCTATTTTATCAACTGAAATCGCTTTCCAAAATAGAAAAATGTCTCAAGAATATGGTAAAATGTTAGGTAGGAGGTAGCACATGCTAGTTTTTTCAGAATACCAGACTGGAACAATTGACCTTTCCTTAAGCTTTTATGGATATGAGGAATGCACGCCTAACTACTCTTTTGGTCCAGCCATTCGTGATACATACGTTCTACATTACATTAGTAAAGGACAAGGAAAATTTCATTACAAGGGTAAAATTGTTGATTTAAAAGAAGGAGATTTCTTTCTATTAAAACCAGAGGAACTAACCTTTTATCAAGCAGATAGTAAAGAACCTTGGGCCTACTACTGGTTAGGAATCACTGGAGGGAAAGCTCCTGACTATTTTGCTCTTTCTCAAATTTCTGATCAATCCTATCTCATCCAATCTGAAACTTGTCATACCCAGACTACTGCAAAACTCGTTTCCGACATTGTCCGCTTCGCTCAGATTACAAAATCCAATGAATTAGCTCAACTCCATATCATGGGACAACTCCATGAACTGATGTTTCATCTGGGAACTATAGCTCCCAATCAGAAAAAAAAGAATATTTCATCAACTTACCAACTCTATCTTGAATGCAAAAGATTAATTGATAGCCACTATCCTCAATCACTTACAATTCAAGATTTAGCAAAAGAACTATCCGTTCACAGAAGCTACTTATCAAGCGTATTCAAAGAATTTAATACCTTATCACCCAAAGAATACCTACTCTACGTTCGAATGCACCGAGCTAAACAACTTCTCGAAAATACCCAAGAGTCTATCAAAGTAATTGCATATTCGGTAGGCTTTTCAGATCCACTACATTTTTCTAAAGCTTATAAACAATACTTTAATCAGACTCCAAGTCAAACAAGAAAAGAATATTCTCAACACCAACTAGTGAGAAAGGAAACACTATGAAATCCTACCAAGCCGTCTACCAAATTCTAGCTAAAGAAACCGATTATATCAGCGGAGAAAAGATTGCAGAAAAACTATCACTGACTCGAACATCAATTTGGAAAGCCATCAGGCGGCTAGAACAAGAAGGCATTGAAATTGATAGTATCAAAAACAAAGGCTATAAACTGGTGAATGGAGACCTCATTCTTCCAGAGATTCTAGAAGAAAATCTTCCAATTAAAGTCAGCTTTAAACTCGAAACAAGATCAACACAACTCGATGCAAAAGAAGCAATTGATTTAGGGAATGAAGCAAACACACTCTATCTAGCTTCCTATCAAACAGCTGGACGAGGCCGTTTTCAACGTTCTTTCTACTCCCCACAAGGTGGCATTTATATGACACTCCATCTTAAACCAAATCTCCCCTACGACAAATTACCATCCTACACACTACTTGTAGCCGGAGCTATCTACAAAGCCATTAAGAACCTAACTTTAATAGATGTCGATATAAAATGGGTCAACGATATCTACCTAAACAATCATAAAATTGGAGGAATCTTCACTGAAGCAATGACCTCTGTAGAAACAAGCTTAGTCACAGATATCATTATTGGAGTAGGAATCAATTTTACTATTAAAGATTTCCCTCAAGAATTAAAAGAAAAAGCTGCTAGCTTATTTAAAACTACAGCTCCAATAACAAGGAATGAATTAATCATAGAAATCTGGCGTGCTTTCTTCGAAACACCAGCAGATGAGTTATTATACCTATATAAAAAACAGTCATTCGTTCTAGGAAAAGAAGTTACTTTCACACTAGGTCAAAAAGACTACAAAGGACTTGCTAAAGACATCACTGAAAGTGGAAAACTTTTAGTACAATGTGATAACGGAAAAGAAATCTGGCTAAATAGCGGAGAAATTTCTCTCAAGAGTTGGAAGTAATAATAAACTAGCACAACCATAAAATCGACAATATATAGTAGATTGAATCTGGAACAGTTCTTGTTTCCATCTACTATATAAAGATTTTAGCTTTTCTGCAGCCCACTACAGTTGACAAAGAACGCAAAAAACAAAAAAAGAGAGTTATAAACCCTCATTAAAACGGAGAATAAGGGATTCGAACCCTTGCGCCAGTTACCCGACCTAACGATTTAGCAAACCGTCCTCTTCAGCCTCTTGAGTAATTCTCCAATTAATGGGCACGAGTGGACTCGAACCACCGACCTCACGCTTATCAGGCGTGCGCTCTAACCACCTG
>NZ_JVLI01000059.1:0-217 GCF_001072315.1 Streptococcus pseudopneumoniae
GCTTCTCCATTGTTCTTTCAAAGCCTCTAATCTTTTGTTAAATTCTTCTTCTGTTAGAGTACTGAATTTCTTTATAGTCTCCAAAGGAATACCATGATAACCTGTACTAGCTGCATAAGTTCGATCAAAACCACCATATAAAGATAAACCATCCTTAGAATCTACCAAAGGCTTATTTCCAACAATACTTTCAACATTAGTCGATGAATGGTTAGCC
>NZ_JVLI01000060.1:0-68299 GCF_001072315.1 Streptococcus pseudopneumoniae
GGCTGTACTTGAGTACGGCAAGGCGACGTTGACGTGGTTTGAATTTGATTTTCGAAGAGTATTGAGTTCTATCTGCAGCTCCTTGACTACCACTAAAAGCAAACAAAAAGGACGGATTAATACGAAACAAGCTAGTAAAGGTGTACCGAAATAAAAATCTCATCATCAATGTCTCTGGGCGTGGAGACAAGGACGTAGCTGCGATTGCGGACTACCTAGAAGCTAAAAAATAATAGATGGAAAAATTACAGTCTTTTCTCTCACAGAGAGCTTGTGGTTGCTGGAAACAAGTAGAGAAAGTTGTAAGGTTGGGTCCATCTGAAACAAGAGAAGAAAACATAATTCTCAAGGGAGTGCCCTTTATCGCACAGCCTGTTACAAGAGGTTTCTGAGACAGGAATGAGAGATAGGAGAAATCCTATAATTGAGGTGGCACCGCGAATTTCGTCCTCACGCAAGAAGTTATTTTGCGTGGGGATTTTTCATATAGTCGCCACGGACTAGAAGTAGAACTGAAAGGGAAATTACAATGGAACGAATCATTCATGGAGATGTCTTATCACCAATATTGGCTTATATGCGCCTAAAGGGGCAACACAAGGTGATCTTAGAGAGTATTCCGAGAGACAAGGAAACAGCTCGTTTTTCTATCTTAGCTTATAATCCAGTTTTTGAGATTAAGTTTGAAAATGGAGTTCTTTATCAAAATGGGCAAGTGATTGATCGGGATCCCTTGGATTTCCTTTATGAAGTGACTCATAAGAGCCAGAACCACTCAGATCTACCTTTTGGTGGGGGAGCTATTGGCTTTGTTGGTTACGATATGATTTCGCTCTATGAAGAAATTGGTCAAATTCCTGAGGATACCATTGGAACGCCAGACATGCATTTCTTCGTCTATGAGAGTTACATTGTCTTTGACCACAAGAAGGAAAAAATCCATGTCATCGAGGATGCTCTCTATAGTGAGCGTAGCCAAGAAGACTTGGAAGAAGCCTTGAACCAAGTGCTTGAGGAATTACGCATTCCTGCTCCAAATGAATTTGAAGACTTGGATCTATCTCCACTGGACTTCAAACCGCATATCGCTCCTCAGAAGTTTGAGGAAATGGTGGAAACAGCTCGTGACTTGATTCGTAATGGCGATATGTTCCAATGTGTACTCAGTCAGCGCTTCTCAGCAGAAGTTACTGGAAATCCATTTGACTTCTACAGAAATCTCCGCGTGACTAATCCTTCTAATTACCTTTATTTCTATGATTTTGGGGATTATCAAATCATCGGAGCTAGTCCTGAAAGTTTGGTTTCAGTCAAAAATGGTATCGTGACAACCAATCCGATTGCTGGTACACGACCAAGAGGAACAACGGATGAAGAAGACAAGGCTTTGGCGACTGACCTGCTTTCTGATGAGAAGGAAACAGCAGAACATCGGATGTTGGTAGACTTGGGGCGCAACGATATTGGCCGCATCTCTGAAACGGCAAGTGTCCAAGTTACCAAGTATATGGAAGTGGAGCTCTTCCGCTATGTTATGCATTTGACCAGCGTGGTGAAAGGGCGTTTGCTTCCAGAACTCACTGCTATGGATGCCTTGAAATCAACACTTCCAGCTGGAACAGTGTCAGGAGCACCAAAGATTCGAGCGATGAGACGCATCTATGAACTTGAAACAGAAAAACGTGGCGTATACGCAGGAGCAATCGGCTACTTGTCTGCGACGGGTGATATGGATTTCGCCATTGCCATCCGAACGATGATTCTCAAAAATCAAACAGCCTATGTTCAGGCTGGGGCAGGGATTGTCTACGACTCCATCGCCCAAAACGAATACCAAGAAACCATTAACAAAGCAAAATCTATGACTAGAATTGGAGAACTAAGACCATGATTTTATTGATTGACAACTATGATTCTTTTACCTATAACTTGGCCCAATACATTGGGAATTTTGCAGAAGTGCAGGTATTGAGAAATGATGATCCCAAGCTGTATGAAGAAGCTGAAAAAGCAGATGGTCTGGTCTTTTCTCCTGGTCCTGGTTGGCCAGTTGATGCTGGAAAGATGGAAGACATGATTCGTGATTTTGCTGGCAAGAAGCCGATTCTTGGGATTTGTTTGGGCCACCAAGCCATTGCAGAAGTCTTTGGTGGTAAGTTAGGTTTGGCTCCAAAAGTCATGCATGGGAAACAGAGCCATATCAGCTTTGAAGCGCCATCTGTTTTGTATCAAGGTATCGAGGATGGCCGTGCAGTCATGCGTTATCACAGTATTTTGATTGAAGAAATGCCAGAAGACTTTGAAGTGACAGCTCGTTCGACTGATGACCAAGCCATCATGGGGATTCAACATAAAAACCTACCGATTTATGGTTTCCAGTACCATCCAGAGAGCATTGGAACGCCAGATGGCTTGTCTTCTATTCGGAATTTTATCGAGAAGGTTGTAAAGTGAGGAAACTAGGATGAAAGAGATTATTGAAAAACTAGCAAAATTTGAAAATTTATCAGGTGTGGAAATGACGGATGTCATTGAGCGTATCGTAACTGGGCGTGTAACGGAAGCGCAGATTGCTTCTCTCCTCTTAGCTCTTAAGATGAAGGGGGAAACACCTGAAGAACGCACAGCCATTGCCCAAGTCATGAGAGGGCATGCCCAACATATTCCAACTGAGATTCATGATGCCATGGACAACTGTGGTACTGGTGGGGATAAGTCTTTCAGCTTTAACATCTCAACAACTGCAGCCTTTGTCTTGGCTGGTGGTGGTGTTCACATGGCAAAACATGGTAACCGCTCGATTTCTTCTAAATCTGGTTCTGCAGATGTCCTCGAAGCCTTGGGGATCAACCTAGACCTCAAACCAGCTGAACTAGGTAAGGTCTTTGATAAAACTGGCATCGTCTTTCTCTTCGCTAAAAATATGCACCCAGCAATGAAATACATCATGCCAGCTCGTTTGGAACTAGGAATTCCAACAATCATGAACTTGACTGGTCCCCTGATTCATCCAATGGCTTTGGAAACACAGCTTCTTGGAATTAGTCGTCCAGAACTTCTAGAAAGTACAGCTCAGGTTTTGAAAAATATGGGTCGCAAGCGTGCCATCGTGGTTGCTGGACCAGAAGGATTGGATGAAGCCGGCTTGAACGGGACAACCAAGATTGCACTTCTTGAAAATGGCGAAATCACCTTGTCAAGCTTTACTCCAGAGGATTTGGGAATGGAAGGCTACGCTATCGACGATATTCGTGGAGGGAATGCTCAGGAAAATGCAGAAATTTTGCTCAGCGTTCTTAAAAATGAAGCAAGTCCATTCTTGGAAACGACAGTTTTAAATGCTGGTCTTGGTTTCTATGCTAATGGTAAAGTAGCTAGTATCAAGGAAGGAGTTGCCTTAGCTCGTCAAGTCATTGCTAGTGGCAAGGCCCTTGAAAAACTCAGACTGTTACAGGAGTACCAAAAATGAGTCAGGAATTTTTAGCACGAATCTTGGAGCAGAAGGCGCGTGAGGTTGAGCAGACGGAGCTGGAGGAAATTCAGCCCCTGCGCCAGACCTATCGCTTGGCTGACTATCTAAAACAACACCAAGACCGTCTACAGGTAATCGCTGAAGTTAAGAAGGCTAGCCCTAGTCTGGGAGATATCAATCTCGATGTGGATATTGTGCAACAGGCCCAGACTTATGAAGCAAATGGTGCAGTGATGATTTCTGTTCTGACAGATGAAGTTTTCTTTAAAGGACATTTGGATTATCTACGGGAGATTTCCAGTCAGGTACAGATTCCGACGCTTAACAAGGACTTTATTATCGATGAAAAGCAAATCATCCGCGCTCGTAATGCGGGTGCAACGGTCATCCTACTCATTGTGGCCGCCTTGTCAGAAGAACGTCTCAAGGAACTTTATGACTATGCGACAGAGCTTGGTCTGGAAGTCTTGGTGGAAACGCATAATCTTGCTGAACTAGAGGTGGCTCATAGACTTGGTGCCCAGATTATCGGGGTCAACAACCGCAACTTGACAACCTTTGAAGTTGACTTGCAGACCAGTGTAGACTTGGCTAAACATTTCAAAGATGATTGCTTGTACATTTCTGAATCTGCTATTTTCACAGGACAGGATGCGGAACGAGTAGCGCCATTCTTTAACGGAATTTTAGTAGGGACAGCTCTTATGCAGGCAGAAGATGTGGCCCAGAGAATCAAGGAGTTGCAGATTGACAAAGGTTAAAATTTGCGGATTATCAACCAAAGAAGCGGTGGAAATAGCCGTTTCAGCAGGAGCCGACTACATCGGTTTTGTCTTTACACCTAGTAAAAGACAGGTGACCTTGGATCAGGCTGCTGAGCTGGCAAAGCTTATTCCTGCAGATGTCAAAAAGGTTGGTGTATTTGTTTCACCAAGTCGGGCAGAACTGCTAGAAGCGATTGACAAAGTTAGCTTGGACTTAGTTCAAGTTCACGGTCAGGTGGCAGATGATTTGTTTGAGGATTTGCCTTGTGCCAGTATTCAGGCTGTGCAGGTGGATGGAGAGGGTCATGTGCCCAATTCTCAGGCAGACTATCTACTCTTTGATGCCCCTGTGGCTGGGAGTGGTCAGACCTTTGACTGGGCTCAACTGGATACGATTGGACTAACTCAGCCTTTCTTTATCGCAGGTGGGCTTAATGAAGACAATGTAGTAAAAGCAATTCAACACTTTACTCCCTATGCAGTCGATGTATCGAGCGGAGTGGAGACAGACGGACAAAAAGATCATGAAAAGATTAGAAGATTTATAGAGAGGGTAAAGAATGGCATATCAAGAACCAAATAAAGATGGATTTTACGGAAAATTCGGTGGACGTTTTGTCCCAGAAACATTGATGACAGCAGTTTTGGAGTTGGAGAAGGCTTACCGTGAAAGTCAGGCAGACCCAAGTTTCCAAGAGGAATTAAACCAACTCTTACGCCAGTATGTGGGGCGTGAAACTCCCCTTTACTACGCAAAAAATTTGACCCAGCATATTGGCGGAGCCAAGATTTATCTCAAACGTGAAGACCTCAACCATACAGGGGCCCACAAGATTAACAATGCCTTGGGACAAGTTTTGCTTGCCAAACGCATGGGTAAAAAGAAAATTATCGCTGAAACAGGTGCTGGTCAGCACGGTGTGGCAACTGCAACTGCTGCAGCCCTCTTTAACATGGAATGTACTATCTACATGGGTGAGGAAGATGTCAAACGCCAAGCCCTCAATGTCTTCCGTATGGAGCTTTTGGGAGCCAAGGTTGAGGCAGTGACAGACGGTTCGCGCGTGCTCAAGGATGCGGTCAATGCAGCCCTTCGTTCATGGGTGGCTAATATCGATGATACCCACTATATCCTTGGTTCTGCCTTGGGACCTCATCCATTCCCAGAAATCGTTCGTGACTTCCAAAGTGTCATTGGTCGAGAAGCTAAACAACAGTATCGCGATATGACAGGTCAAGATCTGCCAGATGCCCTAGTAGCCTGTGTTGGTGGTGGTTCTAATGCTATCGGGCTCTTCCATCCATTTGTAGAAGATGAGTCTGTAGCTATGTATGGGGCTGAAGCGGCTGGACTTGGTGTGGATACGGAGCACCACGCAGCTACCTTGACTAAGGGGCGTCCTGGTGTTCTTCACGGTTCTCTCATGGATGTGCTCCAAGATGCCCATGGTCAAATTCTTGAAGCCTTCTCTATCTCAGCAGGTTTGGACTATCCTGGTATCGGTCCAGAACATTCTCATTACCACGATATTAAACGTGCCAGCTATGTCCCTGTGACAGACGAAGAAGCCTTGGATGGATTCCAACTCTTATCTCGTGTGGAAGGGATTATCCCAGCCTTGGAATCTAGCCATGCCATCGCCTTTGCAGTGAAATTGGCCAAAGAACTTGGACCAGACAAGTCCATGATTGTCTGTCTATCAGGTCGTGGGGACAAGGATGTGGTTCAAGTCAAGGACCGCTTGGAAGCAGATGCAGCAAAGAAGGGAGAAGCTCATGCCTAAGACACTAACAGAAAAATTGAACACTATTAAAGCAGCTGAAAAAGGAATTTTCGTTCCCTATATCATGGCTGGAGACCACGAGAAAGGTTTGAATGGACTCGCTGAAACAATCCACTTTTTAGAAGATTTGGGTGTTTCAGCCATTGAAGTGGGCATTCCCTTTTCAGACCCTGTTGCAGATGGACCTGTGATCGAAGAAGCTGGCTTGCGTAGTTTATCCCACGGGACTTCGACACAAGCTTTGGTTGAAACCTTGAAAACCATTGAAACAGAGATTCCACTGGTCATCATGACCTACTTCAACCCCCTCTTTCAGTACGGTGTGGAGAACTTTGTCAAAGATTTGGCAGATACAGCGGTTAAGGGCTTGATTATTCCAGACCTGCCTCATGAGCATGCCAACTTTGTAGAACCATTTTTGGCAGATACAGACATGGCCTTGATTCCTCTAGTTAGTTTGACAACAGGAATTGAGCGCCAGAAAGAGTTGATTGATGGGGCAGAAGGATTTGTCTATGCCGTTGCTATCAATGGGGTGACAGGAAAATCAGGCAATTACCGTGCAGATTTGGACAAGCACTTGGCACAACTTCATCAAGTGGCCGAGATTCCAGTCTTGACAGGATTTGGCGTATCTAGTCAAGCCGATGTAGAACGCTTCAATGCGGTGTCAGATGGCGTTATCGTTGGCTCGAAAATCGTAAAAGCTCTCCACCAAGGAGAGCCGATTCAGGACTTTATCAAACAAGCAGTAGCTTACCAAAAATAATTACACAAGCAGCGAGTAAGAGGAAAGGCACGAAAGGAAGTCTTTCCTTTTTCTTTTGTAGGAGAAAGGAAAGAATTCCTGTTGCAGAAGCAAACTGAATCAAGATCAGTAATTCGGTCACACTAAAGACGAGAGAGCAGGAAGCTAAAAAGAGAAAATCCCCTGCGCCCATGCGGATATCGATAAAATGAGCCAAAATTCCAAGAACAAGGAGGAAGACCATGACTAGATTCCAGCCAGAGGAAGCCATGAGGATTAGGTGGAAAGTCATCCAGACCAGTAAGGGATATTCCTGATGGCGAAAGTCGTAGATGCCCAAGGTCAAACCAGCAGTGATTAGGATGACTTGACTCAAGGAAAGTAATTCCCAAGAGTAAAGCAGAAAGATGAGTCCTAAGCCTAGTTCAAAGAGGGCATACCAGACAGGATAAGGAGTCTTGCAGTAGCGACAGTGAAAGCGATTAAAGACCTGCGAGAGGATAGGAATCAAATCTAAGAGACGCAAGCGAGTCTGACAGGCATCGCAGTGACTAGCCGGATGGATAATGGATTGCTCAGGAAAACGGTCAATGACCAGACCAAGAAAGGAAGCGATAATGCTCCCGACAAGAAAAAAATAAATATCAATCATACTTATCTATTCGTAAAAAATAGGAGAAGTAGTATAATGGAGAAATATAGATAAGGTGGTGAGGTCAAGATGACAATTCGTTTTGAAGAAAAGGTGAGCAGAGAAAACGCTCAGCTCGTATGCCAATGGTCCAACTCTCTTGGCAAAGCTTTTCAAGAACAATGGATGGGACCAAAGATTCCTTTTCCACTGACCCTTCAAGCCTTGCAAGATTTAGAAGGAATTTTTTCAATCTTTGAAGGACAAGAGTTTGTGGGGCTTGTCCAGAAAATCAGGCTAGAAGACAGGAATCTTCATATAGGGAGATTTTTTATCAATCCCCAGAAACAGGGGCAGGGCTTAGGTAGCCAGGCTTTAAGGAAATTTGTTAGTTTGGCCTTTGAAAATGAAGACATAGATACTATTTCTCTAAATGTCTTCGAGGCAAATCAAGCAGCCAAGCACCTCTATCAAAAAGAAGGATTTGAAATCGTAGAAATCATTGAGTCACCCGAACGGAAATACATCATGAAAAAGGGGAGATAGAAGCAGACAAAGTCTTTTCCTGTTTTATGTAGATGTTTACACATGAAAATTGAAGTATTTTCAAAAGCTAATTGGAGTGATTTTATTCATGATGGGATAAATGATCTGACCAAAAACGATTGAGAAATAGTTGCTAAAAAAACGTTTGCATGATACTATATATTGAAAGGAGGCGATAATATGGTAGAACAAAAAAAATCAATTACCATGAAAGATGTTGCTTTAGAAGCAGGAGTTAGTGTTGGAACTGTTTCACGTGTCATTAATAAAGAAAAAGGTATTAAAGAAGTAACTTTAAGGAAAGTTCAAAGGGCTATAAAAACATTGGACTATATCCCTGATAATTATGCTCGAGGTATGAAAAAGAATAGAACAGAAACTATCGCTTTGATTATTCCGAGCATATGGCATCCATTTTTCTCGGAGTTTGCCTATCATGTTGAGAAAGAGTTATTAAAATATAATTATAAATTATTTATTTGTAACGCTGATAGCGATTCACAAAATGAAATCGAATATATCGAAATGTTGAAACAAAATAAAGTGGATGGAATTATTGGTATTACATATTCTGATATTGACAAATATATTTTATCTGATTTACCGTTTGTAAGTATAGATAGACATTTTTCGGAAAATGTATGCTATGTTACTTCAGCAAATTACAAAGGAGGACAAACTGCAGCAGAGGAACTAGTTAGAAGGGATAATAAGCACCTTGCTTTTATTGGTTCAATTAATATGTATGAGAATGAGACTATACTCAGAAGTAAAGGATTCAGAGAAAAAGCTAAGGAATTAGGAGTAGATGTCTATAATTTTGAAATGAAAGAACCTTTAATAAATCCTGAAGATCAGATAAGAGTTTTTTTGCAATCTCATAAAGAAATTGATGGTATATTTACAATAAATGATATGATGGCTCTGAGAGTTATTAGTGTTATGAAAGAACTGGGGAAAATAGCACCTTATGATTACCAGATAATTGGGTTTGATGGTTTAAAAACTTCTGTCGATCAATCTTATCTAGTGTCTACAATAGTTCAAGATATTGGTATGATGGCAAAAGAATCTGTTGCAATGATACTGAAAATGATTAATCGAGAAGAGATTCTAGAAAAACGAATCGTAATTCCCACATATTTTTGGGGAGATAAAACAACAAAAAAAATTTAAAAAGCGCTTGACAATTAATGAAAGCGCTGTTATAATATAATCAATAAATGAAACGTTTCAAAAACAGGCTAGAAGCTTGTTTAAAAAATAAATAAAAAATGAAACGTTTCAAAAAGGAGGAAAATAATGCGTAAAGGTACAATGTTATCTGTTGTTGCGGGGCTATCGTTAGCTATACTTGCAGGTTGTAGTGGAGGAACTAACTCAAAACAAGCGAGTTCTTCAAATGATATTAAAGTCTGGGTACAATTCTCTGACGAAACCAATGAAGGAAAAGCTTGGCAAAAAGTTGTTGACAACTTTAATCAATCAGGAAAAAGTAAGTACAAAGTTGTAACTGAGTACATTCCTCGTAGTGGTAGTGGTGGAGGATATGAAGACAAGGTTAATGCTGCTATCACGACTAATAGTCTTCCAGATGTTATTACCCTTGATGGACCAAATACGGCAGCTTATGCAAAATCTAAAGTGATTACTCCGCTAGATGATTATCTAAAAGATAATAATATGGATGATGTTTTGGACAGTATTAAACAACAAGGAACTTATGATGGCAAATTCTATGCATTTGGATTTTCTGAATCGAATGTTGGTGTTTATTACAACAAAAAAATGTTCAAAGAGGTCGGAATTGCGGAATCAGAGCTTCCAACGCTAGAAAAGCCATGGACATGGGATGAATTTAATACGATTGCTAAAAAATTGAAAGATCATTATAACAAACCGGCAATTGATTTTCGTATTAATTCAAACGATGAAATGTTACCATATGCTTATATGCCGTTGATTTGGTCAAATAATGGTTCTGTCGTAAACGAAGATGGAACAAAGGCAGAAGGATACTTCAACTCCAAAGAGAGTGTAGAAGCAGTTCAATTCATTCAAAATCTTGTAAAAGAAGGTTATACAACTGTTAGTCCAGTCGAAAAAGGTTTTGAAACAGGAGAGTATCCAATGCTTTTGAGTGGTTCTTGGACGATTGCTGACATGAATACAAACTACAAAGATATTGATTTTGGTATCCTTCCTTACCCAGTGTCTAGTAAGACGAAAAAATTAGTATCCCCTTCAGGTAGTTGGCAATTAGCTGTGACGACAAAATCTGATAAAAAAGAGGCTGCATCTGAATTTGTTAAATTTGCTACAAATACAGAATCAAGTGAAATTATTAGCTTGGGGAATTCGGTCCTTCCAATTCGTAAATCTACAATTGAAAATATCAAAGATAAAGTGTCCGAACCAATGCGTTTCTTGATGGAACAAAATTCAAAAACAGCTCATGCTCGCCCAGTTGTCGTAGCATATCCTCAGGTTTCTAGAGCTTTTCAACAAGCGATGCAAGATATCAGCTATTATGAAGAAAATCCAAATGTGCAAAAAGTCTTGGATACTCGTACAAAAGAAATGCAAACTGCTATTGATCAGTCACTCAAATAATCTGTAAAAAAGAAGGTGGAAGGAAAATGTTTGGAACTACCTTCCCCTTTCTTGTTAATAGCCTAGTTTGATATATATGATTAAAGGAGATGGATATGAGTAAAGAAACTGTTGTGGATACAAAAAGACGTGAAAAAATAAAGGATAACATACTAGGTTATAGTTTTTTAGCTCCAGCTTTAATTTTATTAGGTATCTTTTTAGTAATTCCAGTTGGAATGGTCATTTATTACGCTTTTACAGATTATTATTTGTTGACACCAGATGAAAGAAAATTTGTTGGACTTGAAAATTTTATTCGATTAACAAAAGATCCGATTTTCTTAAAGAGCTTCTTGAATACTTTGAAATTTGTTGTTTGGATTATTCCAGTTCAATTGGGAGCGGCCTTAGGAATGGCTTTGATTGTTAATAAAAAGCGCAAAGGGAATATGTTTTTTAAAGTGGCTTTTTTTGCTCCAGTTGTCATGTCCTTGGTAGTTATTTCTATTCTTTGGCTTTATCTTTTAAATCCAAATAGTGGCTTATTAAATGCTATTTTAAATAAGGTAGGTATTGCTTCTCAACCTTTCTTGACTAGTCCTAAACAAGCTATGTATGCAATTGTTTTTGTTTCTGCTTGGCAGGGTGCAGGTTATCAGATGCTTTTATTTTTAGGAGGAATGCAGAATATTCCACAAGATGTCTATGAAGCTGCTGAATTAGATGGATTCTCAAAATGGGCTCAGTTTCGTTATATCACGATGCCCCTACTAAAACCAACAGCCCTGTTTGTATTGTTAACAACTTTAATTTCTGCTTTTAAGCTAATTGTACAACCAATGGTTATGACGCAAGGTGGGCCATTAAACTCAACAATTACTATGGTGTACTATATTTATCAACAAGGTTTTACTGATCGTCTTGTAGGATATTCTAGCTCAATCGCTTTAGTATTTACAACGTTAATTGGTATGATTAGCTTAGTGCAACGTCGCGTTCTGAAGGAGGATGACTAAGATGAAACGATTTAAACCAACAACAATCTTAGAATATATTCTGTTAACCCTATTGGCAGGACTCTTCCTTTTTCCTATGGTTTGGATGGTAGTTTCAGCCATGAAGCCAGAAGCGGATGTTTATAAAAATTTAACTAGTTGGCAAGCCTTCTTACCAAGTTTAAATCCCGCTGATTGGTTTAAACCTTATCAGGAAGTATTTGAGCGATTTAGTATTTTTACCTATCTAGGGAACAGCATTTTTTATGCTGGAACGTTTGCTATTGGTTCTATTATTGTCAATGCACTGGCCGGTTTCGCTTTTGCAAAAGTCAATTTTTCAGGTAAGAAAATTTTATTTGGTTTCTTACTTGCTTTACTTATTATTCCAGTAGAAACTGTGTTAATTCCACAATTTACCATTATCAATTCCTTAGGTTTGGTCAATAATCGTCTTGCAGTTATTATTCCAGGATTGGCGAGTGTATTTAATATTTACTTATTTAGGAATTTCTTTATTGCAATTCCAGAAGAGATTCTTGAGTCTGCAAAGATGGACGGAGCAAGTATCGTTAGAATTTTCTTTAGAATTATGCTTCCAATGTCTAAACCTGCAGTTGCTACAGTTGGCGTTTTATCATTTATTTCAAGCTGGAATGATTATATTTGGCCATTGATGGTTTTGACAGATTCTTCTAAATTTTCAATGCAGGTTGCAATTACAACTATTAATACAACTCAACCAGTTTATATCAATCAGGTAATGGCTGTATTAACTATTTCAACGATTCCGTTGATTTTGGTCTATGTAGTCGCTCAGAAATATATTGTTCAAGGTCTGGGTGGTTCCGGAACTGGAATAAAATAGGATATACTTATGATAAATAAAACATTTACAGTAGAAAAAGCCAATCGTTTTATAGCAGAAAATAAACATCTCGTTAATACTCAATATAAGCCTGAAGAACATTTTTCAGCTGAGATTGGTTGGATCAATGATCCAAATGGATTTGTCTATTTTCGTGGAGAGTACCATCTCTTTTATCAATTCTATCCTTATGATAGTGTTTGGGGGTCTATGCACTGGGGTCATGCTAAGAGTAAGGACTTGGTGACTTGGGAGCACTTGCCAGTGGCACTTGCTCCTGACCAAGATTATGACCGCAATGGTTGCTTCTCTGGCTCTGCCATTGTCAGGGATGATCGCCTATGGCTCATGTATACTGGGCATATCGAAGAAGAAACCGGTGTTCGTCAAGTACAAAATATAGCATTTTCAGACGACGGGATTCACTTTGAAAAGATTGAACAAAATCCAGTTGCAACTGGTGCAGACTTGCCAGATGAGTTAATTGCTGCTGATTTCCGTGATCCAAAACTCTTTGAAAAAGATGGACGCTATTATTCCGTAGTAGCTGCCAAACACAAGGATAATGTGGGCTGTATCGTTCTACTAGGGTCCGATAACCTAGTAGAATGGCAGTTCGAATCCATCTTTTTAAAAGGGGTAGAACACCAAGGATTTATGTGGGAATGCCCAGATTACTTTGAGTTAGATGGGAAGGATTGCCTTATTATGTCACCCATGCGTTATCAGCGTGAGGGAGACTCATATCATAATATCAACTCATCGGTTTTGTTCACGGGTAAGGTAGATTGGGGAGAAAAACGTTTTATCTCAGAATCAGTTCAAGAAATTGATCATGGCCAAGACTTCTATGCGCCTCAAACATTGTTGGACGATCAAAATCGTCGTATCCTGATTGCTTGGATGCAGACATGGGGGCGTACCCTTCCAACCCATGACCAAGAACACAAATGGGCATGTGCCATGACTTTACCTAGAATTCTAAGATTGGAAGATGGCAAACTAAGACAATTCCCTGTTAAAAAAGGCCAATATCAAATCCAAATAGATAAAGATTGTCATTACCACTTAGGAAATGATACAGATTATCTTGAATTTGGTTATGACAGTAATGCGCAGCAAGTTTACATTGATCGTAGCCATCTTGTTCAAAAAATTCTAGGTGAAGAAGAACAGGACACTAGCCGACGGTATGTAGATATTGAAGCTAAAGAATTGGAAGTTGTTCTAGATAAAAATTCCATCGAGATTTTTGTCAATCAAGGTGAAGCAAGCTTGACGGCAACCTATTACTTAACAGTGCCAGCTGAGCTATCACGAATCGATTAAAAATTAATACTCTTCGAAAATCAAATTCAAACCACGTCAGCGTCGCCTTACCGTGTAGATGTTACCGACTTCGTCAGTTCTATCTACAACCTCAAAGCAGTGCTTTGAGCAACCTGCGACTAGCTTCCTAGTTTGCTCTTTGATTTTCATTGAGTATAAGTTATTTCTCCTAAAGAAAAAGTTCTCTTTCTAGCAAAATAGAAAGAGAATTTTTTTCTAATTAAGCAGAGCATATTTCTGTTTAAACAACTCAATTTTATCATTACAGTAATTGATTAAATCTCGAGCTTTCTCAAAAGTATAGCCTTTTTCAGAAACTGTTTTGACAGTTTTATCATCAAAATAGTAGCCAGTCAAACCAGTGACTTCTTCTGAAAATGTAAGATAGTAGCCTGTTTCAATTCCCTCGTCTAGATTTTTGGAAAATGACTTCATCAAGCGTCCGAAGAGAGACTTTTTCGTCTTTTCATCACTGGAATCATTCCCTAAGTTGGTTGAAATCAAACCTGGATGATAGGCATTGATGGTGATGCTTGAACCTTTTAGAAAGAATTCTCTGGCCAGATAGCGTGTCATCCAAATAGTGTAAAGTTTGGAATTATTGTAGGCCAAACCGGGATTATAGTTGTTCTCAAATCCAAAGTCTAAATCCTTGACCTTGGCAAAATGATGCATATAGGAAGAAGTATTGATAATACGACCGTCAGGCGCTTTTTCTAACAAGGGACTTAGCTCAGTTGTTAACATATAGGGAACCAGAACAGATAGCATAAAAGTCAACTCGACATTTTCAGAACTCGCTTTTCGTTCTTTTCCAGCATAAAGGCCTGCATTGTTAAACAAGACATCGATCTTTGAAAAGTCTCGCTTGATTTCCTCTACAAATCGATAAACATCGGCTAATTCGGAAAAATCTGCAAGGTAGTTAGAAACTCTGCCTCTCAAGGAAACTGCCCGAACCTCTTGAAGCGCCAGCTCAAGTTTTTGAGGATTGCGACCATGGAGGATGACATGATGCCCTTCACTGGCTAATTTCTTTGCCAAATGTTTACCGATACCGTCAGTAGCACCTGTAATCAGAATCGTTTTGACCATCTTAGTCCTCCAAGAAAGCAATGAGTTTTTTTGAAAACTCCTCTGCATATTGGAAAATCGAACCGTGACCAGCATGTGGATAGATAATGAGCTTACTATCTTTTATTTTCTCATGCATATCATAAGAATTTTCTGTTGGAACCTGCATATCATTATCCCCGTTGACGATTAAGGTTGGTTGAGTGATAAATTTTAGGTCGTCTTGAGGATCTTTCCCCCACCGTTTAATAGCTTTGAGTTGAGTTAGGAATCCTGATAGGTTCATGTCTTTATCCGCAAATTCCTTTGTTCTCATCCCCATTCGTCCTAGGACTTTCAAAGCTTCAATTTTCCCTTGTTCATCATGATTATAGAAGATATAGCGTTTAGGATCGATGCGCTCGAGTCCCGCTTTAAACATATAGTTAAAGGTTTTCCCTGTGACCTTATCGACCTCTTTTCCACCTCGAGGTCCTGTTCCAGCCAAGATTAAACGATTGACTAGAGTAGGATTTATTCGGATGATTTCTTGGGCAATCATACCTCCCATAGAAAGGCCAAGAAGATTGATTTTATCGTAACCAAGCGCTTTTACGAAGTCAATTGTCTGCTTAGCCATTCCAGGAATCGTCGAAGCAACTTTGCCCTGACTGGCTCCGACTCCAGGAAGATCGACTACAATGACATGGTGCTTTTCAGCAATTAAGTCTAATAGTTTTGGATCCCAGTTATCGAGAGTTGCTGCCAAATGGACTAGCATCAGAAGAGGTAGTTTTGATTTGCCTTTACTAAGTTCGCGATAAGCGATTTTGTTCCCGTCGACTGAGATGTATTGATTTTTTGTAGTAAGATATGACATTGTGTTTTCCTTTTTATTTCTTAAAGCTGAGGACTGTTTTTCCACGTGAGCGACCATTAGCGACTTTGTCTAATGCGCTATTTACCTCTTCAAATGGATAAACTGTATCGATAGAGGGTTTGATTTCTAATTTACTAAAGAGGTCAGCTACCTCTTGTAATTGAGCGCCATTGCTTTCTACAAAGATAAAATGGTAGTGGACGCCATATTTTTCCGCCATCTTATCAAATTTGCGACCTGCTAGGCCTAGAATAATCTGTTTCCATTTTGGTAGATTCATGCGTTTGGCAAAGGCACCGTTTGGCATGGCACGAAGTGAAACAAGATGACCACCTTTTTTCATGATAGACATTTGTTTTTCAGTTTCAGCCCCACCAAGTGTATCGAGGACATAATCCACCTCACTAACAGTCTTTGTATAATCCTCTGTTTTGTAATCGATAAATCTATCTGCTCCTAGTTTCAAGACACGCTCAGCACTATCTCCAGAACCGTTGGTAATGACCTTCAAACCTTTGGCTTTGGCAATCGGAATGGCCATTCCACCGACACCTCCAGTACCACCAGAAATAAAGATCGTTTTCCCAGCTTGAGCGCCCATGAGGTCAAGAGCCTGCATGATAGTCAAGGCAGTAAGCGGAACAGCAGCAGCTTCCTCGTCTGATAGATAGTCTGGAACCTTGGCTAAGGCTTGGCTATCGACAGCTACGTATTCTGCAAAGGCGCCGATATGATCAAGTGGCAGACGGCCAAAGACACGATCTCCTATCTGAAAGTTGTCAACTTGCTTGCCAATGCTTTCAACGATTCCAACGACCTCATTACCAGCAGTTTGAGGAAGTTTGTAAGGAACAATCATCTTAACCTCACCACGAGAGATCATGTTATCGAGAGGATTAACACCAGCTGCGGATACTTTCACCAAGACTTGTTTGTCTGTGATACTTGCTTTAGCGACTTCAGTGATGTTCAGTGTGATATTGTTTTTGTTATAAGTGGTGTGTTGTGCGGCTTTCATTGTTTTCTCTTTTCTTTTTATTTCATATACCTGTATCTAATACAAGTACATTCTGTTTCCAGTAAAAACTGACTTGACTTGCTATCAAATCAGTTTCGGACTTGTTTGGCTTGTTTATATAGATTGTCAATGACATCTTCTAAGGTTTGGTTTGCTAATTCCTTCTCTAATTGAGATTCGGCACTAGCGAAAAGCGGTGAAACTGCTCCTTGAATATGTTTTCCAACAGGGCAATCAGGATTGCTATTTTGATGAACAGGGAATAAACTAATGTGATTGATTTCTTGAGTAGCATAGTAGATCTCTAGTAAAGTCATTTTCTTTGGAGACTTACTGAGTTGATAGCCTGTTTTTCCTTGCTGGGAATGAATCAAATCTGCATTTTTCAATAAGGCAATCACTTTTCGAATGTAACTAGCGTTAGTCCCAACACTAGTAGCCAATGCCTGAGAACTTAATGTATCCTTGCTTTCACTAATCATTGTTAAGATATGCAAAGCAACTGAGAATTTTGTATCCATCTGAACTCCTTTTTGATAAACATGTATCAGATACAAGAACAAGTATATCATAAATAAAAAGAAAAGCAAGACTTTTGTATTAAATCTTTTAAAATTTTAAGTGCAATCAGATTAGAGATGTCTGGAAAGGGCGTTCACAAAATTATATCTTTAATATCCATTGGTAGAACAAAAGTAGAACAGATACGAAAAAAAGCCTTATTACAAGGCTTTTCCTGTTGTATTTAGATGCCCCCTACAAGTATATTATGATACATAGTATTAAGTGATTATTTATTTTTGAGGCTTTTCTTATTCTAAAAGTAGGTATATGAGTTTATGGACATTGTAATTCACGACAAATTCTCGGCAGAAAATACAATTAGGTAGTTTGTAATTTTAAAATTAATGCGAAACTAATTAAATTTAAAAAAATCAACTTTCTTCCTTGACCTTTTAAAAAAATTATGTTATAGTTGATGAGTAGTCAAGATTGAACAAAGAATCAAGCTTTTTCAACTTGCAAAATTATTAGAAAGGAGGCTCTATAATGAGGATTCAAATGAGATTATCTAAAGAAGCTCGCGTTGTTTTAGAAGAATTAAAATTAGAATATTTAAAAAAAGGTGAAGACAAAACATCAGGAGTAATCGTTGATGAAATTTTTGAATATTTTAGTTCTAAGTTTCATAACGTGGATTGGGAATTTGTTCAAATGCAACCTAAGTTTGATGAAATTTTGGCAGATTATACTTCAGTTAATCCTACAACACTTAATTTGTCTGATAGTACAATAACTACAATGTCTCACATTAGAAACCATTTTAATTCCATATTAGATATGAAAAGAACAGTCTATCGTTCATTCATTATTCGAATGGTTTTAAAGGCTTACAAATTAAAAAATGAAGGCATAAATATTGACCTATAATAGATGCTTATTCCATCTATTATAATTTTTAGCATGATGAGTAGTCAAAACTTAATGATTTTATAAATCATATTTTAAGGAGGAATTTGAAATGAAGGCTAGAGCTTCACCTTTGGATTGAATTTGTTTTAGAAAAAATCAATAATTAGAAAAAATAAGAGGTAAAAAACATGAATAGAGATGTACTAAAGTTTCTGAGAACAGAGACAGCTGAAAGAGTTAGTCTTTATATAAGCAAGGCTAATAGATTGGAGGGCGATGTAACTCTACTCGCACCTAGTTCTCAAGATTTGGAAGATATTAAAAATGCTATGTTTTCCAATCCTAATCTCGAGCTAAAAGTAGCGAGACTGGATGTGTTAAAGAAAATCGCCTATTCCTCTGTACGGAAACACTATTCGACGAATGCTACGATTTTTGAGGATATTTCGAGAGGAATATACAATTGTTATCCTAAAAGTTATGTCTAATATAAGGGAAGGTTAATCCCTTCCTTTATATTAGAAATTGAAAGGAAAATACAAGCTATGTCGAAATTAAATTTTTTAAATTTACTCTTAATATATTTAAGATTCAAGACGGAGGTTTTTTATGAGTAACAATATTTATAAATATCTTTTTTATGCGACATTCGTTTTTTCAGCGTTCTTATTGTATGTAACGCTCTACTTGTTAAATGTCTTCTCTCCATTGTACGAAGGGACGGCAATCTTGTTATCTTATGTTATTATAATGTTCCTGCTCGTATGCGTGGAAATGACTACGATACCAATAAAGAAGAATAAGGAGGAGAACAAGGATGATAAGGAAATATAGATTTTGCTTTTTTTGTATGTTCGTCTTCGCTCTTTTATCTGTGTATAATCCCATAGGCTTTGGTTCAGCCCTCAGTGTGATGTTTTCAATTATAGCATTTCTTTTCTTTGCTATATTCCTTTACTATTTTATTAGAGTTAAATTGATAGCTCTTTCTCTTATTATCAAGGATATAAGAAATAAGATGAGGTAAATATGTTCTATATAAATCATAGAGTCTCCCTTTGTGAGTCATACATATTATCAACCTCCTTAATGAAGACTTGTTATTGGGCTTGTATACTATCTCAATTTTTTATATTTATTTTAATGGTTTTAATCTTTAACATCTCAGGACTTTTACTAGTTTTGGCTGTGGTCTTAGAAATTTTAATCGCCAATAAATTTATATCTAAGCTGAGTGAACTATACAATAGAATACAGCCCATCCTTGCTATAAGGGAGCGATTACTCTTCTTGCTCGAA
Organism: Streptococcus pseudopneumoniae; assembly: GCF_001072315.1. Taxonomy (GTDB): domain Bacteria; phylum Bacillota; class Bacilli; order Lactobacillales; family Streptococcaceae; genus Streptococcus; species Streptococcus pseudopneumoniae_R. The sequence continues at coordinate 19,396 of NZ_JVLI01000060.1, forward strand.
TCTAACAACCTATTTATATCTTCTTCTGACGGAGTTATAGTTCGTTCCGTGGTTCTTGAATTTTCTATAGATGAGGAATATATAGTTGTTTATGCTTATGTTATGGGTGATAATTTCTCTAATAAGATGTCAGAGTTAGATATATATTTGAGTGCTTGTTTGAATTTAAACTTGGAAAAAAAAGTAAAGACTTGTAGTTCTGTTAAGTATACATTCAGAAAATACCCCGAGAAAAGAATTTCTTGGGAGGATACTCTACACAATGAAAACGTGATAACAATCTCTGAAAGCGTTAGTTGGGAGTTCGGGTCTCCTCCACATGTACTCCTAGCTGGTTCAACCAAATCAGGCAAGACGGTGATGATTGAGAACCTTGTGTCTCAATACTTAACTTTAGGGGCTGAAATAAAATTGCTTGACCCTAAACGTGGCGATTTGAGTTGGTTGGTGGGCCAGAAGCTAGAAGATAGATTAAGTTATAAGGTAGTATATAATTCTCCATTCCAGATTGCTGGTGCTTTAAGAGAGGCTGTTGAAGAAATGAATAGACGCTTTCAGGTTATGGCGGATAACCCAGATATATATGTTTATAAAGGGAAGGTTCTGTCTTGGGCTGATGTCAAGGGAAATTTCCCCCTTGTAGTGGTACTTGATGAAGGGATTGCCTTTAAAACCGAGGCCGAGACGTCTAAAGAAGGGAAAAAAGCCTATGAAGAGGCAATGTCAAATCTTGGGAGTCTCTTGGTAAAATCACGCCAAGCTTCAATAGAGGTGATAGTCGGTTTACAGAGGGCCTCAAGTGACTTCATTCCGACGTATATGAGACAGAATTTTGGGGTAGCTCTCTTGTTAGGAGCAACTACGGCTGATTCTGACTCCTGTCGCATGATGTTTTCAAGTCAAGATATTGATTATAAAACTTGTGGTATTGGCGAAGGATATTGCCAAATAGATGGGTTGCTTCCTACGCCTAAGTTTGTAGAGACACCGTTCAAGTCTGACGAACTAGACTTTGAGGCATATTTTGATGAAGCTTGTGATAGGTATATGAGGATGCGAAATGAACGAAATTAGTGTTGTTGTGAAGTTATCGAACGGCAGTTTAATGGGTGCTACTGAATGTGATGAAAATCCTTATAAAGCTTTGTTACAAATTTTACAAGTAGTACATATGCAAATTGTAGATGAATTAGAATAATGTAAGGTGGTATTTGAAATGCTGTTGAAGCATATTTGCGAGGTATGTGAAAAAAGTGAAATCATTGATTCAGATTTAGCTTTTGATAAAGGATGGGAATATCCTCCAATAATGGGTAGTTTTAGAATTTTATCCCCCAGAACCTGCCCTAATTGTACGATTGAAAAAACTGTGTGGTGGGCATTAGCTATGGAGGGTAAGTCTCTTGAAGATTTATCAAAAAGGCAAATAGAGGTATTAACGAGGATAAACAATGAACCTCTGAGTATTTTACCAAATTCAGATGACGGTCTTTTGGACTAGCGAAATAGGGAGGATTGCCCAGGGGGCATAATCCAGCGGAGCGCTCATCTTTTCGCTAGTCCAAAAGAGCCCACCGACTGCTTTGCAGGAGGTCAGAAAACATCCCCAATACTAATAGGGGGTGCACACATACATGAAATGTACTCTAAACCCTTGGTACGTGAGGGGTTACGGCTTGCTAGTTGTACCAAGAGGTCGCAAACTCTTGGTAGAGTAAGGATGAGAGGTGTTTTCATGTAGGATACGGAATTGAAGGAGAAAAAATATGGTTTACAATATGACAGATACAAACATTAAAATTGGATTGCTTGACCTTGAAATGTCACAGTTTGATATTCCTAAGAAAGTAGTGATTTTGTCAGTTAGGGTGAACAACAAATACAAAGAAGTCAACGGCGAAAACGTGAAGACAGATGAAGTAAGTAAAATTACTTCTACTGTGCTTGACGCTGACAAAGTGAAAGTTCTAACTGACATGGGAATTTCTACTGATGACTTAAAAGCGATTAACCTAGAAATTATCGGAAATCTGGATAAGATTGCAAAGCTTGCTCAAAATGATTCTTTGTTGAATGTTTCTGTTGAATTGATTCGGCCTAAGGTTCGACTAGCTTGGAACATGGCTAGAAGTAATTGGGCAGGTGTAAAAATTGTGTGTGAGGATATTAAAGTTCTAGGAGAATAATCCTATGAATACAGTTAGAATAGATTATTTTGCTGTAACTGTGAAGGATGCTCCGCCAGAAAGAGTTCTGACTGACATCCTTTTGATTCCTCTTGAAAACTTTACGTTGAATGATTGGGGCATAAATAAGTATAAGCAACATTATTCTTGTTCAGAAATTAAGGTGTATTTTAATGCTGATAGGCTTTCTATGGGTGTATTTATTGAATTAAAAGGGCAAGGTTGTCGTCAATATGAAGAATTTTTAAACAGTAACGAAAATAATTGGATTGCCTTAATTACTCGTTTATACCAGTATAATGTTAATTTCACTCGTTTAGATATTGCCCACGACATATTTGACGGTAGCTTAGATGTTCAACGGATATATGACTATTGCAAGAAAGGATTATGTGTCTCGAAAGCAAAACACTTTGAATATCATGAGAAATCAGTTCTAGATTCTGGTGAGCGTGTAGGAGAAACAGTTGCAATAGGTTCACGAGGTAATCAGCAGTGGTGCATATATAATAAACGCATGGAGCAACTTGGTAAGCAAGAGCTTGTAGAAGTTCCGTCTTGGATTCGCGCAGAGCTTAGATGTTGGCAGGAAAAGGCTAATATAATTGCAGAGCAGTTATTTTTAAAACGTCCATTATCGTCAATCTATTTTGAAGCTATAAATGGTCATTATCGCTTTGTTCGTCCAAATGCGACAGATAGCAATCATTGGAGAAGAAAAAAGGTCAAGTGGTGGATAGATTATCTAGGAACTGAAAACCAGACAGTTCTTAGTATTACAAGGGCTAAAACGACACTACGGCAGTCTGAGGCTTGGACAGAGAAACAAGTTGCGAAAACATTAGCAAAAGTCTATATTGCAAAGTATCAGGCCTATGATGTTCAAAAGGCGGAAGATTATATTCAAAGGTTGCTCAAAGAGGGGCTTTCAAGGCTAACTGATAATGATGAAAAGGATATAGAACAATATATAAGAGAACAGAATAGTTCCCAACTTTGGGGAACCGATGGAAGGAGTGACTGACATATGGCAGATACTATATCAAATAAGGATTTGATTTCAATGGGTTATAGGCCATCAACAGCTAATGCTATTATTCATCAAGCGAGGGAATTACTTGTATCACGAGGCTATACATTTTATAATCGCAAACGTTTGATGGTTGTTCCAAAAAGTGTTGTGAAAGAGTTGTTGGGAATGGAATTGTGAAATGGCTTATATCGAGTATAAACAGCGCGGGAAGAAAAGGCTTTGGTCGTTCTCTATACGTGAGAGGAGCAAGAGCCTACTCCATAAAAGCGGATTTAAAACAAAACGAGAAGCTAAAATAGAAGCTGAGAAGGTGCTTCATAAGATAAACACAGGAAGTGTCTTGCGCTTTGATATGACCTTACCAGAACTGTACCAAGAATGGCTTGATTTAAAAATTTTTCCTAGCAATAGAAGTGAAGTCACAAAAAAGAAATATCTTATGAGAAAGAATGTTATTAAAAGGCTATTTGGAAATAAACCTGTATCACAAATTAAGCCTAGTGAATACCAAAGAATTATGAATAAGTATGGGCAAACAGTTAGTAGAAATTTTCTGGGTAGATTGAATTCTGGAATTCATGCAAGTATACAGATGGCTATTGCTGATAAAGTGGTAATAGAAGATTTTACTGCTTATGTAGATTTATTTTCATCTAAGAGTGGACAAAAGATTGACGAGAAATATTTACATACAGAATCGGATTATCAAAAAGTATTAGTGTATTTAAAAAATAAGTTTGATTATCAGAAATCTATTGTACCGTATGTAATTTATTTCCTTTTTAAAACTGGCATGCGTTTCTCTGAATTGATTGCTCTGACTTGGAATGAGGTTGACGAGGTTGGAGAGCAATTAAAAACTTATCGTCGTTATAATACCGCTATTCATAAGTTTACTCCACCTAAAAACAATACTTCAATAAGATTAGTTCCCATTACTTCAGATATGCTTTCTTTATTGAAAACATTGAAAATATTACAACTAAAAACAAACAAAGAATTAAATATTGACAATAAAAATAATTTGATTTTTCAGCATTTTGGCTATGCTTACGATGTTCCAGATATTGCAACAGTCAATAAAGCTATAAAAGTAATGTTGAAGGAATTGCAAATTTCTCCATTGATTACTACCAAAGGAGCTAGACACACTTATGGTAGTTATTTATGGCATAATAATATTGATTTGGGAGTTATTGCGAAAATTTTAGGACACAAAGATATCTCTATGCTGGTTGAAGTTTATGGTCATACATTGGAGGAAAAAATTAGTGAGGAATTTATGGCTGTGAAAAGTTTGTTGTAAAAACACGGCAAATTGCACGACAATTTTTAAAAGGAAAGCAAAAAAAGCCCTATATTATAAGACTTTTCCTGTTGTATTTAGATGCCCCCTACAGGGATCGAACCTGTGACCCACGGATTAAGAGTCCGCTGCTCTGCCAGCTGAGCTAAGGAGGCAAAGAAAAAAGCTGTATTGGTGCCGAAACTTCACGGTTTGTATTGAACCCGCGCAATTAAGCAGGTGGGCAACTCGCTCTAACTGAAGCTGTTTCCGTGTGAGACGGCCTACATGCTGTTAGAAGACTTTTGTTTCCCTAATAATACAAAAAATAGTCGGTCAACACTTAAGTGTGAAGTCGTACACCACAGCGTTTCTATGTTTATATGATACCACTTTTTCAAAAAAAATCAAGAGGAAAGTGCAATTTTTTGAAAAGGATTTCAGATTTTTCGCAAACGGTCGATAGCTTCCTTTCTTTGAGCCAAAGCCCGTTCATATTTACCAGTATCTTCTGCTTGGAAATAGTGATGATTACGAATTTTTTCTGGTAGATAGTCTTGTTTAATCCAATTTCCAGGATAGTTGTGAGGATAGAGATAGTCTTGGGCATTCCCCAGTTCCTTGCTTCCACTGTAGTGCCCATCACGCAGGTGTCGCGGAATAGGCAAGTGCCCTGATGTTTTGAGGTCAGCAAGTGCCTTATCCATAGCTACATAGGCTGAGTTGGATTTTGGAGAAAGGGCTAAATCAATTACGACATTGGCAATGAGAATGCGGGCTTCTGGGAACCCAATCTTCTGGGCAGCATCCAGAGCAGTCACGGTATGAATCTGGGCCTCAGGATTGGCCAAACCGATATCTTCATAAGCGATAACAGTCAAACGACGAGCGAGACTTGGCAAATCACCAGCCTCGATCAAGCGGGCAGCATAGTGAAGACTGGCATCCACATCTGAGCCACGGATAGACTTTTGCAGGGCAGATAGAACGTCATAGTGACCGTCTCCATCCTTGTCCATGGTAATGTAGCTCCGCTGCAGGCTATTTTCCATGATGTCTAGAGTGATATGGCGGATGCCCTTATCATTCTCAGGGGTAGAGAGAACTGCCAAATCCAGCGAGTTAAAGGCAGAACGCAGGTCTCCGTTTGTAGAGGTTGCTATGAAATCCAGCGCATCTTCATCTAGTTCTACTGGAAAATCAAAACCACGCTCAGGGTTACTTAGAGCTATCTGCAGGGCTTCTTTGACGTCTTGGTTAGACAGAGGTTCCAACTCAAAAATCTGAACACGGCTACGAATGGCAGGAGTGACAGAAAAGAAAGGATTTTCAGTCGTAGCGCCAATCATGATGACCAGTCCACTTTCCAAGAGTGGCAGGAGGAAGTCTTGCTTGGTTTTATCTAGTCTATGAATCTCGTCTAGTAATAGGACGAGACCACCAGAGAATTTCGCCTCTTCCGCAATTTCTTGCAATCGCTTTTTACTATCAACTGTCGCATTGAAAGTTCGAAAGGCATACTTTGTTGTTCCAGCGATGGCTGAGGCAATACTGGTTTTGCCGATTCCAGGAGGTCCATAAAGAATCATGGAAGACAGGCGGTTGGCTTCCACCATGCGGCGGATGATTTTTCCTTGTCCGACCAGATGTTCCTGACCAATGACCTGATCGAGGGTTTTAGGGCGCATGCGAAGCGCGAGATTGTCTGGCATAGCAGTCCTTTCTAGCGTGGATTTTCTGATGTATATGTGGTAAGATGGTAGTATCTATTTTAGCATATTTTCGAGCAATCGGGGCGATTTAAGAGTCGCATAGAAAGAGGACAAAATGGCAACATATGGATTTTTAGATGTTTTAGAGGAAGAGTTGGAGAAGAACTTTCCCTTTGACTTTGAGATTAGTTGGGACAAGCGTAACCACGCGGTTGAAGTGAGTTTTCTATTGGAAGCGCAAAATGCTGCAGGTGTGGAGATGGTGGATGAAGATGGAGAAGTTTCATCAGATGATATCCTCTTTGAAGAAGCAGTGCTTTTTTACAATCCTGCCAAGTCAACCGTCAATACAGAAGACTATTTGACGGTCATCCCTTACTTGCCTAAAAAAGGTTTTTCTCGCGAATTTTTAGCTTATTTTGCGCTGTTCCTTAAAGATACTGCCGAGGTTGGGCTGGATGCCCTCATGGACTTTTTGGAAGACCCAGAAGCAGAAGAATTCGTCATGGAATGGAACCAAGAAGTCTTTGAAGAAGGAAAAGTGGGCTTGGAAGAGGGAGAATTTTATCCTTATCCGAGATACTAGGGATTATTGGGAGAGTTTATGAAAAAAATTGTGACGTATTTGATTCAGACAGTGTCTGTTCTTGTGATGATGCTAGCTTTTGCTTGTGGAACCATCGCATTTGCAGAGTTGGGGTATTCCGCAGTTTTAGTCTTTACTTTTGGTTATGCCTTCGCTCTTCTAAGTATATATTTAATCTTTATTCTTCATGAGCTGGGACATGCTTTTTGTGGCTACTTGACAGGCTATCGGCTGGTGGCTTTTGGATTAGGACATTTTATTTTGACCAAAAGTTCAGGCAGATTTCATCTTAGTAGAACAGCCATTCTGAAAAATGTTGGTGCTCAATACATTGGTTTAAAAGAGGATGAAAGCGATCAAAGAATCATCCTGATGCTTTCAGGAGGCTTGATGGTTCATCTCAGCTTGATATTATTGGCGATAGTGTTTGGATTTTTGACAAGAAGCTGGTATTTTGCAGGGACTTGGATTTTTCTTAATTTGTCTTTCTTCCTAAATAACATTTTGCCAGTCGGCATCACCGATGGCGCAAAAATTTGGGAATTGCTACAACACCCTGAAAATACGAAATATGCCTACCTGATGTTGAGGCATTCTGCCCAGACCTTGCTAGCTCCTCAAGAATATGATTTAAAAGACTTTATCATGCCTGTTGATGAGGAGGCGAGAGGGAGTTTTGCAGAAAGTGTTCAGACTCTTCAGGGATTGGTATTCATATTGGATGATAATATAGAGCTTGCAAAGCAACAGTTTCAGTCTGTGTTAGAGAAAACAGATAATCCAATGTCTAAAACTATTTGTCAATTATACCTTCTTCAAATTGCTCTGATGGAAGGAGATAATAAGAAAGCGGAAGAATATGCAAGTATTCGAGGGGTCAAATCCTTTTTATCTCTAAAAACAGCAGATATGCAGGTCATTCAAGCTTGGTATCAATTTAAGGTAAAGAAAGATGTAGTTCAAACTCACAAGGTTATGAAGATTGCTAGACAGAAAATGAATAGCAGCCGGATGTTACGGGATGAGAAAAGCTATTATCAAAACTGGTTAGCCGAGCTGGAAAAGGAATTAGCCGAAGGAGTCTAATATGGAAATAGAAATTTCTGATTTCACAGGCTGTAAGATTGCTTTGTTTTGTGGGGATAAGCTCTTGACTATCTTACGCGATGATAAGGCAAGCATTCCCTGGCCCAATATGTGGGAACTTCCAGGTGGGGGACGAGAGGGGGATGAAAGTCCTTTTGAGTGTGTGGCGCGTGAAGTTTTTGAGGAACTGGGAATTCATCTGAATGAGGATTGTCTGCTTTGGAGTAAGGTTTATCCAAGTATGCTCTATGAAGGTCGGCACTCTGTCTTTATGGTTGGTCAGCTAAGTCAAGAACAGTTTGACAATATCACCTTTGGTGATGAAGGACAGGGCTATCAGCTCATGAATGTTGAGGAATTTTTTAGTTCCAGTCAAGTTGTACCTCAGTTGCAAGAGAGATTAAAAGATTATTTAAAAGTAAGTGATTAGAAAGGATGGTTCAGTTACATTTCTAAACTGAACCCGCCCCAAACACGGTGCCAAAAAGATAAACTTCTCTTAGACACAAACGTCTTCAGAGAATTTCCTATTTTGGCTTTGTATTTTACGGGCTTTGTATATTAAATATGGAAACATGGCAAGAGTTAAAAGTTACAGTTAAGCGTGAGGGAGAGGAGTTAGTTTCCAATCTCTTGATTGAGCTGGGAGCGCAAGGCGTTGCGATTGAAGACAGCATGGACTATGTGGGAAATATGGACCGCTTCGGCGAGATTTTCCCAGAGGTCGAGCAGCAAGAAGAAATCGTTGTGACCGCCTATTACCCTGATACGGTTGATGTAGCAACAGTTGAGGCAGATTTGCAGGCTCGCCTAGCAGAATTGACAGATTTTATGGATTTGGGTGAGGTCAAGATGGGGACGACTGCCTTGGCTGAGGAAGACTGGGCAGACAACTGGAAGAAATACTATGAACCAGCTCGAATTACTCATGATTTGACCATCGTACCGTCCTGGACAGACTATGAGGCAACTGCTGGAGAAAAGATTATCAAACTGGATCCTGGCATGGCCTTTGGTACGGGGACGCATCCAACAACCAAGATGAGTCTCTTTGCCTTGGAACAGGTTCTTCGTGGTGGCGAAACGGTGCTAGATGTGGGGACTGGTTCAGGGGTTCTCTCTATTGCCAGCTCGCTTTTGGGTGCTAAGGAAATTTTCGCCTACGACCTAGATGATGTTGCAGTTCGTGTTGCTCAGGAAAATATTGAGCTCAACCCTGGTATGGAAAACATCCATGTAGCAGCAGGAGATTTGCTTAAGGATGTTGAGATTGAGGCAGATGTCATCGTGGCTAATATCTTGGCGGATATCCTCATTCATTTGACACAGGATGCTTATCGCTTGGTCAAGGATGAAGGCTACCTCATCATGAGTGGAATTATTAAGGACAAGTGGGACATGGTGCGCGAGTCGGCTGAATCAGCTGGATTTTTCCTTGAAACCCACATGATTCAAGGGGAATGGAATGCCTGCGTCTTTAAGAAGACCAAGGATATTTCAGGTGTGATTGGAGGTTAGCATGCAGCAGTATTTTGTCAAGGGTAATGCTACCTCGCCAGTCATCATTGAGGACAAGGAAACCAGCAAGCATATGTTTCAGGTTATGCGCTTGAAAGAAGATGATGAAGTGATCTTGGTCTTTGATGATGGAATTAAGCGCTTGGCGCGTGTGCTGGATGTGGAAGCCCGTCAGTTTGAGTTGATCCAAGAATTGGCTGACAATGTGGAACTACCCGTTCAAGTGACCATTGCATCTGGATTTCCCAAGGGGGACAAGCTGGAGTTCATTACGCAAAAAGTAACCGAACTAGGCGCCAGTCAAATCTGGGCATTTCCCGCAGACTGGTCAGTTGCCAAATGGGATGGCAAAAAATTGGGTAAAAAGGTTGAAAAACTAGAAAAAATTGCCCTTGGAGCAGCAGAACAAAGCAAGCGTAATGTTGTTCCAAGTATCAAGCTTTTTGAGAAAAAAGCAGATTTTCTAGCTCAACTGGACCAGTTTGACTCTATTGTAGTGGCTTATGAAGAGTCGGCCAAAGAAGGTGAAGCTGCTGCGCTTTTACAAGCAGTTACTGGACTCGAGAAGGGAGCCAAACTGCTCTTTATCTTTGGTCCAGAAGGTGGTCTGTCACCTGCAGAAATTGAGAGTTTTGAAGCTAAGGGAGCAGTCTTGGCAGGACTTGGCCCTCGCATTTTGCGAGCGGAAACAGCACCACTTTACGCCTTATCAGCCCTTAGTGTTTTATTAGAATTAGAGAAATAAGAGGAAGAAAATGGAACAAAAACACCGTTCAGAATTTCCAGAGAAGGAACTTTGGGATTTAACAGCCCTATACCAAGATCGTGAAGATTTCTTGCGTGCAATCGAGAAGGCTCGAGAAGACATCAATCAATTTAGCCGTGATTACAAGGGTAATCTTCATACTTTTGAGGATTTTGAAAAAGCCTTTGCGGAATTGGAACAAATCTACATTCAGATGAGCCATATTGGCAACTATGGCTTTATGCCGCAGACGACAGACTATAGCAATGACGAATTTGCCAATATTGCTCAAGCTGGGATGGAATTTGAAACAGATGCCAGCGTAGCCTTGACCTTCTTTGACGATGCCCTGGTGGCCGCAGACGAGGAAGTCTTGGACCGTTTGGGTAAATTGCCACATTTAACAGCTGCCATTCGTCAGGCAAAAATCAAAAAAGCCCACTATCTAGGGGCTGATGTGGAGAAGGCCTTGACTAATCTGGGTGAAGTTTTCTACAGTCCGCAGGATATTTACACTAAAATGCGAGCTGGGGATTTCGAAATGGCTGACTTTGAAGCTCATGGCAAGACCTACAAAAACAGCTTTGTGACTTATGAGAATTTTTACCAAAACCATGAGGACGCTGAGGTTCGTGAAAAATCTTTCCGTTCCTTCTCAGAGGGACTTCGTAAGCACCAAAATACGGCTGCGGCAGCCTATTTAGCCCAAGTCAAGTCTGAAAAACTCTTGGCTGATATGAAGGGCTACGACTCAGTTTTTGATTATCTTCTGGCTGAGCAGGAAGTGGACCGTGCTATGTTTGATCGTCAGATTGACCTCATCATGAAGGACTTTGCGCCAGTTGCTCAGAGATACCTCAAGCATGTTGCCAAGGTAAATGGTCTTGAAAAGATGACCTTTGCTGACTGGAAATTGGACTTGGACAGCGCCCTCAATCCTGCAGTGACTATTGACGACGCCTATGATTTGGTCATGAAGTCGGTAGAAACTTTGGGACAAGAATATTGTCAGGAAGTTGCTCGCTATCAAGAAGAGCGCTGGGTGGACTTTGCTGCCAATAGTGGCAAGGATTCTGGCGGTTATGCGGCGGATCCATATCGCGTACACCCTTATGTCCTCATGAGCTGGACAGGTCGTTTGAGCGATGTCTATACCTTGATTCATGAAATCGGGCATTCTGGTCAATTCATTTTTTCAGATAATCATCAGAGTTACTTCAATGCTCACATGTCGACCTACTATGTTGAAGCACCGTCAACCTTCAATGAATTGCTCCTCAGTGACTACTTGGAGCACCAATCTGACGACCCACGTCAAAAACGCTTCGCTCTGGCTCACCGTTTGACAGATACCTACTTCCATAATTTCATCACCCACCTCTTGGAAGCAGCCTTCCAGCGTAAGGTGTATACATTGATTGAAGAAGGAGAAACCTTTGGAGCAAGCAAGCTGAATAGTATTATGAAGGAAGTTTTGACGGATTTCTGGGGAGATGCTATTGAGATTGATGATGATGCAGCTCTGACTTGGATGCGCCAAGCTCACTACTACATGGGCTTGTATAGCTACACCTACTCAGCAGGACTAGTCATCTCGACTGCGGGTTACCTTCATCTGAAACATTCAGAAACTGGAGCTGAAGACTGGCTCAATCTCCTTAAGTCAGGTGGTAGCAAGACACCACTTGAGTCAGCCATGATCATCGGTGCTGATATTTCAACAGATAAACCACTCCGTGATACCATCCAATTCTTGTCAGACACAGTTGATCAGATCATCGCCTACAGTGCCCAGTTGGGAGAGTTAGGGAATTTAGGATAAGGATATGAACTGAATTAAAAAATGGCTTGAGCAGGATTCAAAAAGAATACGTTTTATCAAAATAGGTCTAGTCTTGTTGGGAATCATTTTATTGATTGCTCTTCCTACTCTCTATCTTGTTTTGAGCGGAGTTGGTGTTTGGTATTTTGTAAAGAAAGCACCAGATATTCGAAAAAGAAATTTAATGATAGGGCTTTTCATTGTTAGTTTTGTTGCAGCTGCTCTTCAAACCCCAACAGTCACAAAGAAAACTTCACCTTCTCAATCAGAAACTAAGCAGACTATGACATCTACTGCTTCGACATCTTCAACGACAGATACTTCACCTAGCATAGAGGAGGCGAAACGAGTTGAAGAAGAGAAAAAAGCTAAAGAAAAAGCAGAAGAAGAGAGAATTGCCAAAGAAAAAGCTGCAAATGAGTTGCAAGAAAAAGGTGAAACCTTAGTCAAACAATTGGAAGAAAGTCAAGATACAAGTCAAGTGAAGTCTGCTAAAGAAATAGTTAATCAGGTTGAAAATAATGATAAAAAGGCAGAATTACTTGGTAGAATAGATGCAGTTGAGTCATTCATTTCTCAAAAAGAAGAAGAGAAAAGAATTGCGCGTGAAGCTGAGACTAAAGCCCAACAGCAGGATAGAATTGTCTACGTCGCTAAGAATGGGCAAGCGAAAGTATATTGGTATAACAAGGATAGAATGCCGTCAAATACTAATAAAGCCAACGTTGTCGAGATGACAGAGGCCGATGCAATTGCTGCAGGAAAAACTCTATCTCAAAAAGAATAAGATAGAAAGTTATCTTGGGTTGGTTTTTTGAACAGTTGCTAGAAATGTAGAGGTATTGCCCATGTATCAAGAGTTACTTAGAAAAATGGCAGAAGAAAAACCAAGTTATCATGGTGAAGAAATCCAGTGGTTGCTTGACCATTTGGGAGATCCTTCTCCAGAAATTCGCGATGACCTTGTTTTTACAAGCTTTGCTAGAGGGATTCAGGAAGAGCTATTTACACAGGAACAATTTTATTTCATTGCTGATGTGGTCTCAGCTGATGGAGGACTAGACAAAGAGATTGATAAGATAGGCCTGCCAACACTTGAACGTTCTTTTAGGGCGCTTGTTTATGCAAATCTCTTGTCGGCGGACGCCAACCAGCAATCGGTTTTTTATCAGGGATTAAAAGCAGAAATTCGCAATGTCCTTTTAAATCAAGGTTTGTACTATCTTTCAAAAGAAAAGGACACGACAGGTTTTTCAAGTCAGTATGGTTGGGTTCATGCTTTTGCACATGGAGCCGATTTACTGACAGAGGTGGTTTGTCATCCAGACTTTCCTAAAAACAGAGTTCATGAAGTATTTGACATACTTGGTCAATTATTTAAAAGAATTACCATTCGTTTTACAGATGATGAAGATTGGCGTTTAGCCAGAGTGCTTTATGAACCGATTTTACAAGGGAAATTAGCGCAAGAGCAAGTAGCTTCTTGGATAAAAGCTGTTGACTTTCCGATAGAAGAAAGGGAAGATTTTTATAAATTTTCCAACTTCAGATCCTGTTTGTTGGAAGTCTATGTTCAACTTGACCAGAGAAATAGTTTACAAGATGACTTGAAAGAAGCTATCCAGTCTTTTCAATACTAGGGATAAGCTAATATTACTTATTGAAAGAGTTTCTATTGTATCCTCCTGACTAATAATGAAAACTAATAAAAGAGGTTGAATCATTTTCCAACCTCTTTTCCTGTATCTTAATGGAATTGCATACCACCATCAACGATAATGGTTTGTCCTGTAATGTAGTTTGAATCTGGTCCTGCAAGGAAGCTGACGGCAGCAGCCACATCTTCTGGTTCAGATAGACGTTTTAGAGTAATATCTTTTGCAAATGTCTGCATACCCCACTCGTCATCTTTTCCTGCATTTTTACCAACTTCATGAGCGATGTCGTACATCATTGGTGTTTTCACAATACCTGGTGCGTAGGCGTTAACAGTGATGCCTGAGTCTGCTAGATCACGTGCTAATGTTTGCGTAATTCCTCGAACAGCAAATTTTGTTCCACCATAAACAGTTAGATTTGGGTTACCGACTACACCAGCTTGAGAGGTTGCGTTGATAATTTTACCTCCGTGGCCAAGTGCTTTAAATTGCGCTTGTGCAGCTTGTGAACCCCAAATGACACCACCAACGTTGATACCGAAAGTGCGTGTAAATTGTTCCTCAGTAATTGTATCAAGAGGAGTAGTTGGAGCAACACCAGCGTTATTTACGACAACATTTAAATCACCAAAATGGTCAACAACCTTTTGAAATGCTTGTGCAACTTCGGCCTGTTTCGAAACATCGGCCACGACAGCAAAGGCATTTTTAGCTGATAATTCGGCAACAGCTTTTTCAGCTGTTTCAGGATTGTAGTCTAAGACTCCTACCTTAAAGCCATCTTGAACCAATCGTTTTGCGATTGCAAAACCGATTCCTTGACCTGCACCTGTGACAATAGCAACTTTAGACATATGATTCCTCCTTGGTATCCACGATACCATTCAAACGTTCATAAAAGAACAGCAAAGGTTTACAAATAAGCTTCGATAATGGGTTTTGTAAACCCTATCAAAACTACGCTATTAGTATACACCTTTGAAAAAAATGTTTCAAATAAACACTACCGTTTTTATAGAATTTTGTCCTGAAAATTTCCAAACAATTTTCTTGAAACCCTTTCCCTCTTTTGATAGACTAGTATCTAGTTTTTGAAAAAAGGAGAAAGAAAATGAAAAAATTTGTAGCTGAGTTAATCGGTACGTTCATGCTTGTGTTCGTTGGGACAGGAGCTGTTGTTTTTGGAAATGGTCTTGAAGGCCTTGGACACCTTGGAATCGCCTTTGCTTTTGGTTTGGCAATCGTGGTTGCAGCCTACTCAATCGGAACTATTTCAGGTGCTCACTTGAACCCAGCGGTTTCGATTGCTATGTTTGTAAACAAACGTTTGTCATCTTCAGAACTTGTCAACTACATCCTTGGACAAGTAGTTGGAGCTTTCCTTGCGTCAGCTGCGGTATTCTTCCTCTTGTCTAACTCAGGCATGTCAACTGCTAGTCTTGGTGAAAATGCCTTGGCAAACGGTGTCACTGTCTTTGGTGGTTTCTTGTTTGAAGTCATCGCAACTTTCTTGTTTGTTTTGGTTATCATGACCGTGACTTCAGAAAGCAAGGGAAATGGCGCGATTGCTGGTCTGGTAATCGGTTTGTCCTTGATGGCGATGATTCTTGTGGGCTTGAACATTACTGGGCTTTCAGTAAATCCAGCCCGTAGCTTGGCACCAGCTGTTTTGGTAGGTGGCGCAGCCCTTCAACAAGTTTGGATTTTCATCCTTGCGCCAATCGTTGGTGGGGTTCTTGCAGCCCTCGTTGCAAAAAACTTCCTTGGAACAGAAGAATAATTGAAAAACAAAAAGCCTTGCTCCTCATCTGGAGGAACAGGGCTTTTTCGTATGAGTTTAACGGTTGTCAATTTTCTCTGGATAAAGGTCGTGTTGGAAGAGGCGTTGTTCTGCCAAGCCTTCATACTTAGTTCCTGGCTTACCGTAGTTGTAGTAGGGGTCGATTGAAATGCCACCGCGCGGTGTGAATTTTCCCCAGACCTCTAAATAGCGAGGGTCTAGCAAGTTGACCAAGTCCTTCCCGATGGTGTTGATACAGTTTTCATGAAAATCTCCATGGTTTCGGTAGCTAAAGAGGTAGAGTTTGAGGGATTTTGACTCGACACAGAGCTTGTCAGGAATGTAGGAAATATAAATCGTCGCAAAGTCTGGCTGAGCGGTAATAGGGCAAAGTGAGGTAAATTCAGGACAGTTAAATTTGATAAAATAGTCATTTTCCACATGACGATTGTCAAAGGATTCGAGGACTTCTGGTTGATACTCGAAAATGTAGTTGGTTTCTTTGTTGCCTAGTAGGCTTAGGTTTTTCATTTCTTCTTGTTGTGACATGATTTTTTCTTTCTAATTTTAAACACCACGTTGATTATCGTAGAGGAGGGTATGCAGTTGAGGAAGGACGCGGACATTGCCCCAGCTATCGTCGGCAGCGACACGTTCCCAGAGTTCTTTGAGGCGGTCCAGTTGGTCTTGGACAATATTACCTCTAGCCTTGGGCTCAGGATTTCCTGCTGATAAAAAGAGAACATCTGGTTGGTAGCGTTCTTGTATTCCTCTGGCAAAGGCCAAATCTGCATCGTCAAAGACAGGAATTTTAAAGGTGACCTTATCTGGATCCAGTTGGGAAACGATAAAGTCCAAGGTCTCAAAGTTGACTTCCATCTTGGATGAAGGAGGTTTGGGACTCAGAGTAACCTGGTCGATGTCTTTCAACCAATTTTGCCAGCGGGAGCCTTGGGTCTCAACAGCTAGAGTGACACCACGTTCCTTGAGCTTGGTGACCAGTTCAGCCATGTTGGCTGCTAGGATAGCAGGATTTCCCCCAGATAGGGTGACATAGTCGTAGCTCCCTAATTTATCCAACTCAGCAATGACCTCGTCAGCTGTCATACGAGTTGGCTTTTCAGAGCCATCCCAAGTGAAGGCAGAATCGCACCAGTCGCAGTGATAGTCGCAACCAGCAGTGCGGACAAACATAGTTTTCTGCCCAATTGCACGGCCTTCACCTTGAAAGGTTGGCCCAAAAATTTCCAGAACTGGTAGTTTGAGGACACGTTCCCTAGTCATCTAACCACTCCCGTCTAAACTCTGCAAAGGCAGTCGGAGTCTCATAGAGGCGAACGTATTCCAAACGGAGACCACGTTCGTCTGGCAACTCTTGACTCATAGTTTGGAAAATCCAGTAAACCATATTTTCAGCAGTCGTGTTCATATAGGGCAGGGTTTCATTGAGATAGCGATGATCCAAGTGGGGCTCTAAGTAGTTCTTGTAGATCGCTTTGATGTCTCCGAAATCGTAGGTCATACCACGTTCATCTAAAAATCCACTGACAGCAACCTGCAAATGATAGGTGTGGCCATGCAGGGATTTGCATTTTCCCTCATAGTGAAAGAGGTGGTGAGCAGCATCAAAGGTAAATTCTTTGGAGACTAGAGTCCGATAAGGATTGTAGACAAGAGACTCTCCGGTTTCCTGTTTGATTTCTTTGGGTGCAAAAAACATTATGCCTCTCCTTTCTGTGAGAGATAAACATCTAGACCATGTTGCCGTAGGTGGCAGGCTGGGCAATCTCCACAGCCACTTCCGATAATCCCCTTGTAGCAGGTTAAGGTCTTTTCACGAACATAGTCAAAGGCACCGAGTTGGTCGGATAATTCCCAAGTTTCAGCTTTGTCTAGCCACATGAGAGGTGTTTGGATAACGAAGTCGTAATCCATGGCCAGGTTAAGAGTAACATTGAGGGATTTGACAAAGACATCACGGCAGTCAGGATAGCCTGAAAAATCTGTCTCGCAGACACCTGTCACGATGTCTGTAATGCCCCGTTGTTTGGCAAGAACTGCCGCAAAGGATAGAAAGAGGTGGTTGCGACCGTCAACAAAGGTATTGGGAACCTCTCCCTCTTTTTGCTCAATTTCCAGATCAGAAGTCAAGGCATTTTCAGTGATTTGTCCCAGCAGAGACATATCTAGGATATGATGACGAATACCCTGTTCCTTAGCGATTTCTCTAGCGACTTGAATTTCGAGATGATGGCGTTGGCCGTAGGCAAAGGTAACGGCTTCGACCGTTTCATAGTGTTCTTTAGCCCAAAAGAGGCAGGTTGTAGAATCTTGACCGCCGCTAAAGACGACCAAGGCAGATTGACGTTTCATAGTACTCCTTCCAAAATGGGAAATGTTCAGAGCACGCAAAAAGCTCCCATGAGGGAGCTAAAAAATACCAAGTCAAGGTTTTTTTTAGCGATGGCGTGTCCCAAACATCGTAATATTCTACTTACAGTCTAGCATATTTTTTGAAAAATGGCAAAGGGCAAGAAAAAAGAGACCAAAGCAAGTACTTGGTCTCTAATGTGATTAGCTCAATTCAGCAACGATGGCCTTGATTTGTTCTGCTGTGTGAACACCAGCAACTTGTTTGACAACTTGGCCGTCTTTTTTGAAGAGAAGAGTTGGGATAGACATGATTCCAAAAGCACGAGCTGTGTTTGGATTTTCATCAACGTCCATTTTAACGATTTTCAAAACATCTTCTGAAAGTTCTTCAGACAATTTGTCCAAGATTGGACCTTGCATACGACATGGACCACACCAAGTTGCCCAGAAGTCTACCAAGACCAAACCGTCTTTTGTTTCTTGTTCGAATGTTGCATCTGTAATTGCTTTTGCCATTGTATTTCTCCTTTTTTTAGTTATATTGGCTTAAATCTTGTTTCTTGAGATAGAAGAAGATATCTCCATAAGTTCCATGATAGTCCAAATCATGACCGTTGTAAGTTAATTTTTGGACAGGGTAGTAGTCTGCGACGCCGATAAGGCAAGCTTGTTGTGAACGATCAAAATCTTCATAAGATTCGAAAGTCACAGTTCTTTCGTTCTTGCTGGCATCTAGATAGGTAATTTCAATCATGTTTAAAACTCCTTTGTTTAATGATGATTTTATTTTACTCCTTGTAAAAGAGAATGTCAAGAAAAATGATTGCGCACGCAACTTTTTTTCTAAAATCATCTTAAATCAAGAAATCCAAACCAGTTTCCAAGCTTTCTTCAACAGCCTTTTGTAGTGTGGCCAGTGTCTTTTGCCCATCACCTGTCAGGCAGATAAAGCTAGAGCGCCTATCTTGATCACAACACCTGCGACTAAGTAGACCGCAATTTTTGGCTTCCAAGCGAGCCACCATCCGAGAAACAGCGCTCGGGCTCAGATGAAGTTTATCTGGCAGGTCAATCTGGCGTAGAGATTTTTCTTGAGCCAAGTCCAGATAGTAGAGCAGGTAGAACTCTTTCAAGGTCAGACTTTGCTCGCTCTGCTGGGCAATGGTCTCTTCCAAGAGACCTTCAATTTCTTTCTGACGCCGATTGAAGTCAAACCATTTTTCCAAGTAGGTCATAGTATCTCCTTTCTTTTTAGAGTTATAATATAGAAGAAAGTCCATTTACGGACAGTCTCTGCATCACAAGATGATTGCGCATGCAATAATTATACTACTTTTCAAAAGAGCTGGCAAGACAGACGCTGGCATCTTTTATCCTAAATCATGCCTGTTTTCACAAGTCAAGAATTGTTTGTATCCCCTTTCTTCTCAAACTTTCATCAACTCTTGTGCATTTCCTTGAAATTTTCTGAAAAAAGAGTAAACTGGTATGCAAGAAGTCTATTTCGTGGAGTATAGGATGAAATTATATGTTCAATTAATGATTCTCTTTGTGATTTCTCTAATCGGAGAGGGAATCTCTAGTTTCTTTCATTTGCCCATCCCAGGCAGTATTATCGGTTTGATTATTCTTTTTCTAGCCCTACAATTCAAGTGGCTGAGAACCAGACATGTCAACATGGTGGGGAATTTCTTGCTGGCCAATATGACCATTCTCTTTTTGCCGCCAGCAGTGGGAATCATGGAGAAGTTTGATGTGATTGCTCCCTATCTTTTGCCCATTGTTTTGATTGTCTTTTTTGCAGCAGTCATCAATATTATCCTCATTGCCTTGGTAGTTCAGTTCATCAAGAGACGGTTTGAGGGAGATTATGAGAAAGGAGATGCCAAATGAGTGAATTTGTTTCCAATCCCCTGTTTGGGCTTGCTCTGTCTATCCTAGCTTATCTAGTGGGAATGCTGATTTACAGACGTTTTCCCCATCCATTGACAACGCCCTTGCTTTTGTCAGCTGTTTTCATTATCATCTTTCTAAAAGTGACGGGTATTTCTTACCAAGATTACTACCAAGGTGGGGTTTATTTGAACAACTTGATTGTTCCATCGACCGTGGCTCTAGGGATTCCGCTTTACAAGAGTTTTCACTTGATGAAGCACCATGCTCGGAGTATTCTCTTTGGTAGTTTGTTAGCGGTAGTGGTCAATACATCTTTCACAGCCCTTGTAGCAAAGATTTTTGGAATGGACTTTTTCCTAGCCATTTCTCTCTTTCCTAAGTCAGTAACAACCGCCATGGCAGTGGGAATCACAGAAAAATTGCAAGGTTTGACGACTGTGACCTTGGTGGTTGTAGTAGCAACTGGGATTTTAACCAGTGTCATCGGCCCAACCCTCTTGAAGTGGTTGAAAATAGATGATCCAGTAGCTGTTGGTCTTTCCCTTGGAGGAACAGGCCACGCAGTTGGAACAGGGACAGCCTTTCGATACGGTTCTGTAGCAGGAGCCATGGGTGGTTTGGCTATCGGTGTTACCGGTATTCTCTATGTCTTTGTCAGCCCTATTGTGGCCAGTTTGATATTGAGTTAAAAAAATTAACGGCAAAATTTCGAAATTTTAAAAATTTTTCAAAAAAATACTTGACAATCTACATGAGAAGATATACAATGAAGCCAGAGAAAACGGATACAAAATAATTTTTACTTAACAGTATATGAGATTTTTCTTTTCTATAAAAGAATTATACGTATAATTCTTTTTTAAAAAAGGAGGGAGAGCGATGCTTAATTTGACTGATGTTATCAAAGTTGTTAAAAAAGGTCACCTAGCCTCAGTACAGCAGCATCCAGATAAATGCCCAGGGCGTTATCGTTAGATTGCCTTGAGTTGCTTATGTAAAAGCGATAATTTATCACTTTACTATTATAATGATGAGGCTGAGGGGGATACCCTCAGCCTTTTTAAAGCGGGAGATAAGTTATGGAAACAATTTATTCTTTTTCTACAGATGATGTAGTTTATTTAAAAAATTTATATACAGGATCTATTTGTGAGATTGATGAGGAACTATTCAAGAAGTTATCTTTAAAAGAATTTCCTTACTTGATAAGTGAGATTGATAAACAAGTGCCCTTTGTTCACTCTAAACGAATAGTAGAGGGAGATGAATTATCACTATATATAGTTACAACTATGTCGTGTAACTTGACTTGCTCTTATTGTTTTGAGAATGATAAGGATAGGAAACCGTTCTTAAGTAGTAAGTATGACGGTAAAAAGATTGTGAATTTTATATTAGATGAACTCAATTTTAAGAAGTATAAATCTCTGGATATCTGTTTTACTGGTGGTGAACCATTATATAACTTTCAGTTTATACGAAATTTATGTGAAACTTTAGATGAGAAACTAGCTATTCCTATTTCGTATACTTTGATTACAAATGGAACGATATTCACAAATAAAATAATGTCTTTTCTTGACTGTCATAATTTCGCTATTCAAGTTTCTTTTGATGGTGATGAGCACTATCATAACCTAGAAAGATGCAATCGATTAGGGAAAGGAACTTATCATAGAATCATAAATAACTTGTCAGTTATGTTGGAAAAGTATAAAAATTTATCCATTCAGGCTAGAGTTAACATATCTAAAAGAAATTATATATCTATCCAGAAATTATTTTTAGATTTAAAAAAGTATACAGAATTTGAAAATTTTAATCTTTATTTTGATTTTGTAGCTGTACCTAACGATTCAATTCTATATATTGATAGTGAAACTAAAAAGAAGATTTGTCTAGATTTATTGCTGTTTTTATCAAAGGAAAATATACCGTATTATCATGATTTAAAAATAGGAGGCTACTGTATGTTCAAAAATCAAGATTCTCTTACAATTCATGCCAACGGTAACTTATATAAATGTTATTCATTAGTAGGGAATGAAAACTATCAGTTGGGAAGTATTGGTCAAGTTACTAATGAATTAACAGGTCTGGGAAGCATGTGCCCTTATAAAGATTGTGCTTATTATGAATTTTGTTATGGAGGTTGCCCATTTAATACATTTGTAAATAATGGGAAGATGGAACGCGATTGTCAGTTTGACTATTTAGAGTGGTTTCACAAGATTGTATTTTTAGATGAATTAGGATTATTGACAAAGGAGGATGTTGAAGGGACTATCCAACATATATCTGTTCATAAAATATATGTTGATAAAAATTTAACTATGGAGGCATGCAGATGAAAAGATTGTTATCCTATAACAATAAAGTGCTATTTCTAAAAAGCTTTATTTTGAATACCCTTGTTACTATACTAACTGTAGCTATTCCTTATATTAGTAAGTTATTTATTGACCATATTCTATCTCAGAAAGTTCATGCTATGATTGTTTACGGGGTGCTTTATGTAGGAATTTCTCTGTTTATTCAAGTTTTATATTATTTTTGTGATGTGCTTCAAGGAGAATCAGAATCGTATGTTTGGCAGAATATTTGCCAAAAAACTGCTGAAAATATCCAGCTCTATGATATAGTAGAGACAGAATTGTCTGAAGCTACCATTACACAAGAATTAGGGCAGACCTATGAGCTGTTAAAACGATTTTTTAACGAATATCCTGTTGCTCTTCTCCTGTACTTGATACGAGCACTTGTGATTATAGGGATTTTATGGAGTATTTCTCCTACTATTGCTGTGATGATAGGTATTTTGATACCTGTATTTATCTTTATTTCGCAGAAATATAGTGGACGACTATCTAAGCTTGGTTCCGATACAGTGAATTGTATGAAGGATATACGCGATTATCTAGTGGATAGCTATAAACTCATGCCTAGTATGCGATTTTCAGCTCATTCTAGCTTGATTGATTTCTCTCCCTTGGTGAAAAAATATATTTTATGTAAAAATAAGGAAGTGAGAATGACTTCTTTATTTGAAAATTTTCTTTCCTATGCATTTTTGAATTTTATGATTATGATGACGACGATTATATCAGGTTATCAGACTTATAAAGGTTGGATTACGATTGGTGATCTAATGGCTATCCAACTATATATTTCACAATTTTGGACACCTATTGAATACTTCCTTGATGTTTATAAGGAGTACTCGGGAAGTAAGAAAATTATCGAAAATTTTATCAATTTTTTGGAACCTGTTCAGATTTCGTATGAGTCTATTCCAATTTTAGAGATAGTCTTAGAAAAGTATGTTAGCTTGGGGAGAGATGGTGAAGAACTGCATGAGCCACTAACAACTCGTTTAGAAAAAGGACATATTTATCGTATTGTTGGAGAAAATGGTGTTGGTAAGACGCGACTGATTTTAGCGATAGTAGGTTACAGCATGAATTATCATGGTGAGATTTACTTACCTAATTATAGAAAGAATTCGAATTTTTCATACTGCCCTGCAGAACCTATTGCGAGTCGATTTTATAAAAATGAATTGAGTCAAGGTGCATCCATGGGACAACTAAAATTGTTGCAGTTGCAAGAAGCAGTAGCGGTGGAGAAAGATGTTTATATTTTTGATGAGCCAAGTAATTTTTTAGATTCACAAAACAAGAAAAAAGTCGTGCAAATCCTGTCCGACTTGTTAGCAAAAGAAAAGTTAGTGATTTTGATTAGTCATGATGATGATTTAGTCGATTTTCCAACAGAAGTTATTACTCTTCAATCATGTGACAGTGAGTAAGGAAAAGTATAACTTTATTGAGTTTAAGAAATAGATTAGTAAGAATAGACTGGGTAAAAAGTCTTTAAAATCAGAAAAATGCATAATATCAGGTGTGCAAAAACTTGATATTATGCGTTTTATTGTGGTAATATTAATTCGTTTTCTCCTGAAATTGAGTTTTTGCCTAGCCTCCTTTTCAAATCGTATGTTATAGAGTATTACTTTTCTTTGCTTAAGTGAATGACTTGGTCATAGTGTTTTAAATCTTCTTCCGTGTAGTGGTGAATGACTTCAATGACTGTTTGAGGTAGGGAGAAGAGCAAGTCGCTAATTTTTCTGCTATTTTCCGAGTCAAGATTGGCCTTGATTTCATCTGCCAAGATAAGTTGGCTATCGTGGTAGAGGGCACGAGCGATTTCAAGGCGTTGTTTCTCGCCACCAGATAGACTATCATTGCTGAGGGGTCGATTTTTCAAATGTTCTAATCCTGTTTTTTTGAGGATATGATTTAAAGTCTCTGGATTTTTATCCAGTCCTAGAAGGATATTGTCTTCCAGAGATAGCGTGTCAAAGTAATGGCTATCTTGGAGGATATAGGAACTAAAGCTTGTTATTTCTTGACGTGACAGGTTCTGACCAGCAAAGCTAATCTGTCCACTTGTCGGTGTCTCTTCTCCATGAATGATATTGAGCAGGGTTGTTTTACCAGAGCCGCTTTCCCCGATAATGGCAATTTTTTCTCCTTGCTTGATGTGCATGGAAATCGGAGACAGGAGGATATTTCCATCTTTTTCAAGGCAGATGTTGTCAAGTTGGATGGGGAAAATATTTTCTATGCTTCTAGGCGAGATGAAGTTAGACTGGCCCAAAAGTTTTTGGTATTTGTTGAGAAGAGTTCGAGTCGCTTTTCGGGTGTTGGTAAAGTAGGCCAACTCTTGGAATTGATAGCCAATATTATGGGAAACCAGATAGATGGCCACAAAACTCGCCGCATCTAAATAATTATAGTAGGTCATAAAGCCACCGATGACGATAGGTGTGACAGAACAAAAGGCATCGATGCCATTGATCAAGAGACTGTTTAAAGTGCGTTGCTTTTCATAGTTGATTTCGGCATCTAGACTGGTTTGTAATTGCTTTTGATAGCGAGCAAAAAAGTAGTCTTGCCCCTGATAATGGCGAATTTGTTGGCTACCGCCAATAAAATTTGTCAAGCTTGCTAAGTAGCTCTGGTTAACAGTGGACCGCTTTTCAGAAAGTGAATCCAAACGCTTTGATCCGATAGCACTGCAGAGTACAGGAAAGGAGTAGAAGAGGATGAAAATCAAGCCCAAGTAAAAATTGGTCCATAGGGCATAGAGAATGGACACAGTTGTGAAACCAAGAGAAGAAATGATGATAACCGTTGGCTCAATATAGCTTTCTTCTAGTTGCTTGACGTCGTTTTCTAGGTCGGACAAAATATCCTTTTCATCGATCTCATAACTGTTTAAAAATCGCTTGAAAATAGCACTCTTGATTCTATATTTGAAATCAGTAATCAAACGGGCATAGTAATAACGTTTCCCAGCCAAGCCTAGTAAGAGAATGAGGTTTCCAAGGATTCCTAGAATCAAAACTTTCCAAAGAAGGCCTAGCTCTTGATTGGTAAAACTGGCAACAATATTCTGAACAAGGGCTGGCGTGATAATTGCTTCCAGCCAAGTAATGGCAATAGAAAAGAAGTAAAGCATAAGGTGCTTCTTGGTAACAAATCTTCTCAGCATAAAGAGTTGACCTCCTTATCGATATACATGTAATTAGTTTTAAAGTCATTATACTCCTTTTTATTAAATACTTCATATAAAAATGTAAATCCTGAGGTCGAAAAAAGCCTAGCGAGTTATTGTCGCTAGACTCTGAGATCATTGCAAATTAACCTTATTTCTCAAAATATAGTAGGTTCCGAGATAAAAGATAGCTATGAAAATGAGTTCTTCAACAATGCCTACGCTTGCTCCCATATAGAAATTATCATTGAATCCTGCAAGTGAATTGACATAGAAGTTAGTACTGGTATTGAAGAAGACTTCTACAAATCCAATGACGATTTGGATACCGATATAAGCTACAATGGCTAGTGCGGTACGGTATTCATTGAAAAGTTGTCCGATGGAAATAGCCAAGTAGATGCAGAGGATTCCTGAAATGGTATTTAGTAGGAAGGATACCCCCATAAGAGAGAGTTGAGGAAGGAATGTTCCTACAAGTGGAATCAACTCAGAATTTGATATCCATTCTGGAACCGTTATGGTAACAATAATAAAAGCGCTTAGAGCTAGTACAGTGGAGCTAAGGATAGACCAAATGAAGGCTCCAACTAATTTGGCTGTGATGATATGGTGTTCAGAAACTGGCAAGGTCAAAGTCAGATAGCCTTGTCGGTCATAGACACTACCTTTGAAGCGTTTAATAATCAAGAAAATGGTTGAAATCCCAAGTGTAATCATCAATCCACCAAAGACGAGAGCCAGAAAGAAAAGTAAGACAGGTTGGCTATCTTTGAAAGATACATAATTATAGTAGTGTCCTTGCATTCCTATGAGAACGGAAAGAACTAGCACGGCGGCGTAAAGAGCTAAATACCACTTGTTAACATTTTTAAATTCGTAGCGAACTAAATTCCAAAACATAATAATCTCCTTTGCTTAGGCCTTAAATTCCTGACGGAAGAGTTGGTCAATGGATTCACCTGACTCATAGCGAATATCATCTACATTTCCTTGACGGACGACTTTTCCGTCTTTGAGGAAGATAATTTCATCCAAGATTGGCTCGATATCAGAAATCAAGTGGGTAGAAATCAAAACGGTAGAAGTTGGGGAGTAGTTGTTGATAATAGTATTGAGGATATACTCACGGGCTGCTGGATCCACTCCACCAATGGGTTCGTCCAGAACATAGAGACGAGCATCACGGCTCATAACCAAAATCAGTTGTACCTTTTCCTTGTTTCCTTTTGATAATTTCTTGAGACGACTATTTTCATCAATGCCCAGGTCTGCAAGTAGATGATGGGCGCGTTCAAGATTGAAATCTTTATAGAAGGTCTTGAAGTAGGTTAGGGCTTCTTTGACCTTCATTTGCTCATTGAGATAGGTCGTATCTGGCAAATAAGCTACGATAGCCTTGGTTGCTGGGCTTGGGTCCATGTCGTTGATGAGGACACGTCCTTGATCTGGTTGTAAGAGGCCATTGATTAGTTTAATCAGTGTTGTTTTCCCTGAGCCGTTTGGTCCAAGGAGACCAACAATTTTTCCAGCTGGGATGTCAAGAGAAACATTTTCAAGGGCTGGGGTTGCTCCATAAGATTTGGATACATTTTCAAATGCTAGTAATGACATAGGCTTAAACTCCTTTAATATAATCGCCGACTACGCCTGGTAGTTCTTCTTTTTCATAGCCAAAATGGGTCATGGAGGAAACGAAGTGTTCCAATTCTTCTTCTGATAATTGTTTGCGCGATTGGGTGATCAGTTCCTTATCCTCAGTTACAAATCGTCCAGTTGTTCGCTTGCTGTAGACAAATCCTTCTCGTTCAAGGTCTGACAAGGCTCTTTGGATGGTGTTTGGATTGACACCGGCCTCGCTAGCTAGCTCTCGCACGGTTGGAAGTTGTTGATTGGGTTCCAGTGTATGGGAAACAATCTGAAGCTTGATTTTCTCCATAATCTGTAAATAGATGGGTTTTTTGTTGTCAAATGTCCAGGACATCTTGGTCTCCTTTCTTTTATCCTTTTGTCTTAATTAAATAATACAACAAAACAAAAAACTTGTCAAGCAAAAAGAAGAATTGTTTTGGGAATCGTTTAAAAAATGGTATAATTAAAAGAAAACGATAAGGAGGGAAAGGATGCGTTGTCCAAAATGTGGGGCTACCAAGTCAAGTGTTATCGATAGTCGCCAAGCAGAAGAAGGGAACACTATTCGTAGAAGACGTGAGTGCGACGAATGCCAACACCGTTTTACAACCTACGAACGAGTAGAAGAAAGAACCTTAGTGGTTGTTAAAAAAGATGGCACACGGGAACAATTCTCCAGAGATAAAATCTTTAATGGGATTATCCGCTCAGCCCAGAAACGTCCTGTGTCAAGTGATGAAATCAACATGGTAGTCAATCGTATCGAACAGAAACTCCGTGGTCGAAATGAAAATGAAATTCAAAGTGAGGACATTGGTTCACTCGTCATGGAGGAGTTGGCTGAATTGGACGAGATTACTTATGTACGTTTTGCCAGTGTCTATCGTAGTTTTAAGGATGTTAGTGAGTTAGAGAGTCTGCTCCAACAAATCACTCAGTCCTCTAAAAAGAAAAAGGAAAGATAAATGAAGCCAATTGACCGTTTTTCTTATCTAAAGAATAATCGGGTGTCGCAAGATACCTCATCTCTGGTACAGTGCTACCTCCCGATTATCGGTCAGGAGGCACTGAGCCTTTATCTTTATACGATTAGTTTTTGGGATAATGGCAGAAAGGAATACCTCTTTTCAAGCATTCTTAACCATCTTAACTTTGGAATGGATAGATTGATAAAAGCCCTGAAAATCCTATCTGCTTTCAATCTCTTGACCCTCTATCAAAAGGGTGATACTTATCAGATAGTTATCCATGCTCCTCTTTCAAGTCAAGACTTCTTGGAACATCCTGTTTATCGCAGACTTTTGGAGAAAAAAATTGGCGATGCAGCTGTGGAGGATTTGAAAGTTGAGAGTGCTGAGGGAGAAGAAATACCTGTCTCACTCAATCAAGTCTTTCCAGACTTGGCAGAACTGGGAAGTCAAGAAGACCTTGGTCTCAAGAAGAAAGTGGCCAACGATTTTGACTTGGACCATTTTCGTCAGCTTATGGCTCGAGATGGGCTTCGTTTTGCGGATGAGAAGTCCGATGTCTTAAACCTCTTTGCCATTGCCGAGGAGAAGAAATGGACTTGGTTTGAGACCTATCAACTGGCCAAGTCAACAGCTGTTTCCCAGGTTATTTCAACCAAACGCATGCGGGAAAAAATTGCTCAAAAACCGATTTCCTCTGACTTTAGTCCTAAGGAAACGACCATTATCAAAGAAGCCAAAAGTAAAACGGCCTTGCAGTTCTTGGCAGAAATCAAGCAAACACGCAAGGGGACCATTACCCAAACAGAAAGGGAACTCTTGCAACAGATGGCTGGCTTGGGCTTGCTGGACGAAGTCATTAATATCATTCTCTTATTGACCTTTAATAAGGTGGATTCGGCAAATATCAATGAGAAATATGCCATGAAGGTAGCCAATGACTATGCCTATCAAAAGATTCATTCGGCAGAAGAGGCAGTCTTGCGCATCCGTGAGCGAGGGCAGAAGAGCCAGGCTCAAAAAAGCAGTAAATCCAGTCCTACCAAGTCCAATGTACCCAAGTGGAGCAATCCAGATTATAAGAATGAAACCAGCGAGGAAACTCGTCTGGAACTGGAACGTAAGAAACAAGAACTATTAGCTCGATTAGAAAAAGGAGGAGATTAGATGGAAAGTGTCGGAGACGTACTCAAACGTCAACCTAGCCGTTTTCATTATCAAGATTTGGTCCAGAAAATCATGAAGGACCCTGATGTTGCGGCCTTTATCCAGCAAGAATCCCTCAGCCCAGAGGAATTGAATCGCAGTATCTCCAAGTTTAATCAGTACATCACTGAGCGTGACAAATTTCTCCGTGGTGATACGGATTATATTGCCAAAGGCTACAAGCCTATTTTGGTTATGAATCATGGCTATGCGGATGTTTCTTACGAAGAAACTCCTGAACTAATCGCAGCGGAAAAAGAAGCGGCTATTAAGAACCGTCTCAAGTTAATCAATCTGCCAGCCAGTCTCAGGAAAGCTAGTTTGGCTCAAGTAGACTTGGATGATTTGGGTCGCTTGCCAGTTTTTGAAAAGCTATTAGCCTTCGTGGAGCAATATCCAGCTATTCGAAAAGGTCTTTACCTATATGGAGATTTTGGTGTGGGCAAAAGTTTTATGGTGGCTGCCTTAGCTCATGATTTATCAGAAAAACGTGGTGTTTCCTCCACTCTTCTCCACTATCCTAGCTTTGTCATAGATGTCAAAAATGCTATCGGTGATGGTAATGTCAAGACCGTGGTAGATGAGATTAAACTGTCTGAAGTCCTGATTTTAGATGATATTGGTGCCGAGCAATCAACAGCTTGGGTGCGTGACGAAATCCTGCAGGTCATTCTTCAATATCGGATGCAGGAAAATTTACCGACCTTTTTCACCTCCAACTTCAACTTTGAAGAATTGGAGCAGCATTTCGCTAAAGGGAAACATGGAAATGACGAAACCTGGGAAGCCAGACGGATCATGGAACGCATCCGTTATTTGGCTGAGGAGACTCGTTTAGAAGGAGTAAACCGCCGATGACAGAAACGATTAAACTGATGAAAGCTCATAAATCTGTTCGAAGATTTAAGGATCAAGGCATTTCTCAGGAAGACTTGACTGAAATCCTGACAGCAGCCCAGATGGCCTCGTCTTGGAAGAATTTCCAATCCTACTCTGTGATTGTGGTACGAAGTCAAGAAAAGAAAGATGCCTTGTATGAATTGGTGCCTCAAGAAGCCATTCGCCAGTCAGCTGTTTTCCTTCTCTTTGTCGGAGACTTGAACCGAGCAGAAAAGGGAGCCCAGCTTCATACCGATTCATTCCAACCTCAAGGTGTAGAAGGTCTCTTGATTAGTTCAGTCGATGCGGCTCTTGCTGGTCAAAATGCCCTGCTGGCAGCTGAAAGCTTGGGCTATGGTGGTGTGATTATCGGTTTGGTTCGATACAAGTCAGAAGAAGTGGCAGAGCTCTTTAACCTGCCTGACTACACCTATCCTGTCTTTGGGATGGCACTAGGTGTGCCAAATGAAGAACATGAAGTCAAACCTCGCTTGCCATTGACTCAAGTGGTATTTGAGGAAGAATATCAGGAACAAACAGTTGATGTGATTGAGGCTTATGACCGTGTATAGGCGGACTATGCTGGGGCGCGTGCGACCACAAGCTGGAGTCAGCGCCTAGCAGAACAGTTTGGTCAAGCAGAACCAAGCTCAACTAGAAAAAATCTTGAACAGAAGAAGTTATTGTAGAAAGTGAGAAATTATGGCCCTACCAACTATTGCCATTGTAGGACGTCCCAATGTTGGGAAATCAACCCTATTTAATCGGATCGCTGGTGAGCGAATCTCCATTGTAGAGGATGTCGAAGGAGTGACACGTGACCGTATCTATGCAACGGGTGAGTGGCTCAATCGTTCGTTTAGCATGATTGATACAGGAGGAATCGATGACGTCGATGCTCCTTTCATGGAACAAATCAAGCACCAGGCAGAAATTGCCATGGAAGAAGCCGATGTTATCGTCTTTGTGGTGTCTGGTAAGGAAGGAATTACCGATGCGGACGAATACGTAGCCCGTAAGCTTTATAAGACCCACAAACCAGTTATCCTCGCAGTGAACAAGGTGGACAACCCTGAGATGCGAAATGATATCTATGATTTCTATGCCCTCGGTTTGGGTGAACCACTGCCTATCTCATCTGTCCATGGTATCGGTACAGGGGATGTGCTAGATGCCATCGTAGAAAATCTTCCAAATGAATATGAAGAAGAAAATCCAGATGTCATTAAGTTTAGCTTGATTGGTCGTCCAAACGTTGGGAAATCAAGCTTGATTAACGCTATCTTGGGAGAAGACCGTGTCATTGCCAGTCCAGTTGCTGGAACAACTCGTGACGCCATTGATACCCACTTTACAGATACAGATGGTCAAGAGTTTACCATGATTGATACAGCTGGGATGCGTAAATCTGGTAAGGTTTATGAAAATACTGAGAAATACTCTGTCATGCGTGCCATGCGTGCTATTGACCGTTCAGATGTGGTCTTAATGGTCATCAATGCGGAAGAAGGCATTCGTGAATACGACAAGCGTATCGCAGGATTTGCCCATGAAGCTGGTAAAGGGATGATTATCGTGGTCAACAAGTGGGATACACTTGAAAAAGACAACCACACTATGAAAAACTGGGAAGAAGATATTCGTGAGCAGTTCCAATACCTGCCTTACGCACCGATTATCTTTGTATCCGCTTTGACCAAGCAACGTCTTCACAAACTGCCTGAGATGATCAAGCAAATCAGTGAAAGTCAAAACACACGTATCCCATCAGCTGTCTTGAACGATGTGATTATGGATGCTATTGCCATCAACCCAACACCGACAGACAAAGGAAAACGCCTCAAGATTTTCTATGCGACCCAAGTGGCAACCAAACCACCGACCTTTGTTATCTTTGTCAACGAAGAAGAACTCATGCACTTTTCTTACCTGCGTTTCTTGGAAAATCAAATCCGCAAGGCCTTTGTCTTTGAGGGAACTCCAATCCATCTCATCGCAAGAAAGCGTAAATAAAAAAGTAGAATCTGGAATGACATTTCCAGATTTTTTTGATATAATAAAATAATAGAAAACGCTATCAAAAAGGAGGTGTCGATGAAACATTTGTTTAAATTTATAATCTTATTTCCCTGGTTTTACTTTTTCAATTGGATTGAAAAGGATAATAGAGAAAGTAAATTTTTCCCAATTTTTTACTATTTTTACTGGTTTTACATCCCCCTCTATGCTCTGTTTAGCCTTGCTTGGACAGTTGTTTCAGTTCTGTTTTTCAATATCGTCTTGAGAAATTTGACAGATATCAAGTTATGGGGCATTTGGTTTCTTTTTATTCTGCTAGCTATTGGTCTGAATAGGTTAACTTATTTCTGTTTCAAAAAAATGCTTCGCTTGAGACGAGAACTAGGAAAGTCTAAAGCGGGGAGACATTGATTTATATCGGTTTTTATTTATAGGAGGTAGCTTATGGCACATCTAAAATCATTTATTTCACGCTATTCTAAGGTCTATATTGGTTTAGTTCTGTTGATCTGGATTGCTTTCTTCTTTCTTCCTTGGGGCAGTCCGATTCTGGGGGGAAAGATTGACCTCTTCAGCATACAGAAAGTCTTGCTAGTTTTTGGTATTCTGTCTATTTTGATGGCCTTGCTGTCCAAGAAAGTCAGTCTCTTTGTTTTTGGATTGATCTGCTGTTTTTCTCTTTGGATTAATCTATTTATCCTATTTGCGATTTTGCCGATTTTTGGCAATTAAAGTATCATAAAAGTCAGAGAGGTTAGCTTGGAAACTAGCCTCTTTTTCCTTTTCAAAATGGGGATTCTTCCTTGAAAATAATCAGTAATTGTGCTAAAATTAAAAGAACATTCTAAAATATTCGGAATTTAAAGTAAGGAAAAACATGGCTAATATTTTAAAAACAATTATCGAAAATGATAAAGGAGAAATCCGTCGTCTAGAAAAGATGGCTGACAAGGTTTTCAAATACGAAGACCAAATGGCTGCTTTGACTGACGACCAACTAAAAGCAAAAACAGTTGAATTTAAAGAACGTTATCAAAATGGAGAATCTCTGGATTCATTGCTTTATGAAGCATTTGCGGTTGTCCGTGAAGGTGCCAAACGTGTCCTAGGCCTCTTCCCATATAAGGTTCAGGTCATGGGGGGAATCGTTCTTCACCATGGTGACGTGCCAGAGATGCGTACAGGGGAAGGAAAAACCTTGACTGCGACCATGCCGGTATACCTCAATGCCCTTTCAGGTAAAGGGGTTCACGTAGTTACGGTCAATGAATACCTGTCCGAACGTGACGCGACTGAGATGGGTGAATTGTACTCATGGCTTGGTTTGTCAGTAGGGATTAACTTGGCTGCCAAGTCTCCAATGGAGAAAAAAGAAGCCTATGAGTGTGATATTACTTATTCAACTAACTCAGAAATCGGATTTGACTACCTTCGTGATAACATGGTCGTTCGTGCTGAAAACATGGTACAACGCCCGCTTAACTATGCCTTGGTCGATGAGGTTGACTCTATCTTGATTGACGAGGCCCGTACACCTTTGATCGTATCAGGTGCTAATGCAGTTGAAACCAGTCAGCTCTACCACATGGCGGACCACTATGTAAAATCGTTGGACAAAGACGACTACATCATCGATGTGCAGTCTAAGACTATTGGTTTGTCTGATTCAGGGATTGACAAGGCTGAAAGCTACTTCAAGCTTGAAAACCTCTATGACATCGAAAATGTGGCTTTGACTCACTTTATCGATAACGCCCTTCGTGCAAACTACATCATGCTTCTCGATATTGACTATGTGGTGAGCGAAGAGCAAGAAATCTTGATTGTCGACCAATTTACAGGTCGTACCATGGAAGGTCGTCGTTATTCTGATGGATTGCACCAAGCCATTGAAGCTAAAGAAGGTGTGCCAATTCAGGATGAAACCAAGACATCTGCCTCAATCACTTACCAAAACCTTTTCCGTATGTATAAGAAATTGTCTGGTATGACAGGTACAGGTAAGACTGAGGAAGAAGAATTCCGTGAAATCTACAACATTCGTGTTATTCCAATCCCAACAAACCGTCCTGTTCAACGTATTGACCACTCAGACCTTCTTTATGCAAGTATCGAGGCTAAGTTTAAGGCGGTTGTCGAAGACGTTAAGGCTCGTTACCAAAAAGGTCAGCCTGTCTTGGTTGGTACAGTAGCGGTTGAAACCAGTGATTACATTTCTAAGAAATTGGTCGCAGCTGGCGTTCCTCACGAAGTCTTAAATGCTAAAAACCACTATAAAGAAGCCCAAATCATCATGAATGCTGGTCAACGTGGTGCTGTTACTATCGCAACTAACATGGCCGGTCGTGGTACCGACATCAAGCTTGGTGAAGGAGTTCGCGAATTGGGTGGACTTTGTGTGATTGGTACAGAACGCCATGAAAGCCGTCGTATCGATAATCAGCTTCGTGGACGTTCAGGTCGTCAAGGAGACCCAGGTGAGTCACAATTCTACCTATCTCTTGAAGATGACTTGATGAAACGTTTTGGTTCTGAACGCTTGAAGGGAATCTTTGAACGTCTCAACATGTCTGAAGAGGCCATTGAGTCTCGTATGTTGACACGTCAGGTTGAAGCAGCGCAAAAACGTGTCGAAGGAAATAACTACGATACCCGTAAACAAGTCCTTCAATACGATGACGTCATGCGTGAACAACGTGAGATTATCTATGCTCAACGTTACGATGTCATCACTGCAGATCGTGACTTGGCACCTGAAATTCAGGCTATGATCAAACGTACGATTGGTCGTGTCGTTGATGGTCATGCGCGTGCCAAACAAGATGAAAAACTAGAGGCAATTTTGAACTTTGCTAAGTACAACTTGCTTCCAGAAGATTCTATCACGATGGAAGACTTGTCAGGCTTGTCTGATAAGGCCATCAAGGAAGAGCTCTTCCAACGTGCCTTGAAGGTTTACGATAGTCAGGTTTCAAAACTACGCGATGAAGAAGCAGTTAAAGAATTCCAAAAAGTCTTGATTCTACGAGTGGTGGATAACAAGTGGACAGATCATATCGATGCCCTTGATCAATTGCGTAACGCGGTTGGACTTCGTGGCTATGCTCAGAACAACCCTGTTGTTGAGTATCAGGCAGAAGGTTTCCGTATGTTTAATGACATGATTGGTTCGATTGAGTTTGATGTGACACGCTTGATGATGAAAGCACAAATTCATGAACAAGAAAGACCACAAGCAGAACACCATATCAGTACAACAGCGACTCGCAATATCGCTGCCCACCAAGCAAATATGCCAGAAGATTTGGATTTGAGCCAGATTGGACGGAATGAACTTTGCCCATGTGGTTCTGGTAAGAAGTTTAAAAACTGTCACGGTAAAAGACAATAAAATGAGATAGTTTAGAGGCGGATACCTTGTGAAAAGTAAATTTTTACTTGGTATCCGTTTGATTTATAAGGAGATGAGTTATGGTATTTACAGCAAAAAGTCCTAAAATTAATATTGAAGAAGTTCGTGCCTTGTCAAAATTAGAAGGCCAAGCTTTGGAGAGAAAATCACAGCGCGATAAAGAGCTAGAAGCCATTATACGTGGAGAAGACCAGCGGATTCTCTTGGTAATCGGGCCATGCTCATCTGACAATGAAGAAGCTGTTCTTGAATACGCTAAGCGTTTGGCAGCTTTGCAAGAAGAAGTGGCAGACCGTATCTTTATGGTTATGCGTGTTTACACTGCCAAACCCCGTACCAACGGAGATGGCTATAAGGGCTTGATTCACCAGCCTAATGCGACAGAAGCGCCTAGTCTTATCAATGGAATCAAAGCCGTTCGCCATCTTCATTATCGTGTTATCACAGAAACAGGTATGACAACAGCTGATGAAATGCTTTATCCTGAAAATCTTCCGCTTGTGGATGATTTGATTTCTTACATGGCAGTTGGTGCCCGGTCGGTTGAAGATCAGCAACACCGCTTTGTGGCAAGTGGGGCAGGATTTTCGACTGGGTTTAAAAATCCAACCTCTGGAAATCTCAATGTTATGTTTAATGGGATTTATGCTGCTCAAAACAAACAGAGTTTCCTTTTCCTAGGAAAAGAAGTGGAAACAACTGGGAACCCGCTTTCGCATGCCATTCTTCGTGGAGCAATCAATGAGTATGGTAAGAATATTCCTAACTACTACTATGATAATTTGATGGATACTATTGCTCAATATGAGAAAATGGGCTTGGAAAATCCTTTTATCATCGTCGATACCAATCATGACAATTCTGGTAAGCAATACATGGATCAAATTCGAATTGTCCGCCAGACCTTGATTAACCGTGATTGGAATGAAAAGATCCAGCAGTACGTTCGTGGCTTTATGATTGAGTCTTATCTAGAAGACGGCCGTCAAAATGAACCAGAAGTATTTGGCAAGTCTATCACAGACCCTTGTCTAGGCTGGGAAAATACGGAAGCCCTCGTCAGAGAAATCTACCAAACGCTAGGAGAATAAGATGGCATTTATTGAAAAAGGTCAAGAAATCGATATTGAAGCAATCAAGGCAGAAACTCAATTGTCTGCGGAAGCCTTGCGATTAAAGGAGCGTCGTGATAGAGAATTGGCAGACATCATTTCAGGAGAAGATGACCGTATCCTTTTGGTGATTGGTCCTTGCTCTTCTGACAATGAAGAGGCTGTCTTGGAATATGCACGCCGTTTATCAGCCTTGCAAAAGAAGGTGGCGGACAAGATTTTCATGGTTATGCGTGT
Organism: Streptococcus pseudopneumoniae; assembly: GCF_001072315.1. Lineage (GTDB taxonomy): Bacteria > Bacillota > Bacilli > Lactobacillales > Streptococcaceae > Streptococcus > Streptococcus pseudopneumoniae_R. The sequence continues at coordinate 56,100 of NZ_JVLI01000060.1, forward strand.
TTATACTGCTAAACCTCGCACAAACGGGGATGGATATAAAGGTTTAGTTCACCAGCCGGATACTTCTAAGGCTCCAAGTCTAATCAACGGTTTGCAGGCTGTGCGCCAGTTGCACTACCGCGTGATTACAGAGACTGGTTTGACAACGGCAGATGAGATGCTTTATCCGTCAAATCTTGTCTTGGTAGATGATTTGGTCAGCTACCATGCTGTTGGGGCTCGTTCTGTGGAAGACCAAGAGCACCGTTTTGTGGCTTCAGGAATTGATGCACCAGTAGGGATGAAAAATCCAACCTCTGGAAATCTTGGGGTTATGTTTAACGGTATCTATGCCGCTCAAAACAAACAAACCTTCCTCTTCCATGGCCAAGAAGTTGAGACTTCAGGTAATCCCCTAGCCCATGTCATCCTTCGTGGTGCAGTTAATGAATATGGGAAAAATGAGCCTAACTTTTACTATGAAACCTTGCTAAATGCCATTGAACGTTATGAGGCAATGGGACTTGAAAATCCTTTTATCCTCATCGACACCAACCATGATAACTCAGGCAAGCAATATATGGAGCAGATTCGAGTGGTTCGTAAGACCTTGCAGAATCGTGATTGGAATGAGAAGATTAAAAAGACGGTTCGAGGCTTTATGATTGAATCCTATCTAGCAGATGGTCGTCAAAACCAACCAGAGGTCTTTGGTTGCTCTATTACCGATCCTTGCCTAGGTTGGGAAAATACAGAGGCCTTGGTAGAAGAAATCTATGCTACCTTAACAAAATAAGTGAAAAGGATGGAGTTGGGGAATCTCAACTCCTTTTGATGAGAATGATAGTTGGACACGGAATTGACATCGAAGAATTGGCTTCGATAGAAAGCGCAGTTACACGACATGAAGGTTTTGCCAAGCGCGTGCTGACTGCTAAGGAAATGAAACGGTTTAACAGTCTTAAAGGGCGCAGGCAAATCGAATATTTGGCAGGTCGCTGGTCGGCTAAGGAGGCCTTTTCCAAGGCTATGGGAACTGGTATTGGGAAGCTCGGTTTTCAGGATTTGGAAGTCTTGAACAATGAACGCGGGGCGCCTTATTTTAGTCAGGCACCATTTTCAGGAAAGATTTGGCTGTCTATCAGCCATACCGATCAGTTTGTGACAGCCAGTGTCATTTTGGAGGAAAATCATGAAAGCTAGTCCGCATAGACCAACTAAGGCTCTGATTCATCTGGGAGCTATTCGACAAAATATTCAGCAAATGGGGGCTCATATCCCTGAAGGAACGCTCAAATTTGCAGTGGTCAAGGCTAATGCCTATGGGCATGGGGCTGTTACCGTTGCCACGGCGATTCAAGATGATGTTGATGGCTTTTGCGTTTCGAATATTGATGAAGCCATTGAACTCAGACAGGCTGGACTCAGCAAACGAATCCTCATTTTAGGAGTTTCTGAAATCGAAGCAGTTGCTCTTGCTAAAGAATACGACATCACCTTGACGGTGGCTGGACTGGAGTGGCTTCAAGCACTCTTAGACAAGGAAGCAGACCTAACTGGATTAACAGTCCACCTCAAGATTGATTCAGGAATGGGACGGATTGGTTTTCGAGAGGGTTGTGAGGCTGAGCAGGCTCAAGATTCGCTCCAACAACACGGTGCTCGTGTTGAAGGGATTTTTACCCACTTTGCTACTGCAGACGAGGAATCAAATGCTTACTTTAATGAACAGCTAGAACGGTTTAAAACTATTTTGGCCAGTATGAAAGGTCTTCCAGACTTGGTTCATGCCAGCAATTCGGCAACGACCCTTTGGCATGCAGAGACTATTTTCAATGCGGTTCGTATGGGAGATGCCATGTATGGTCTTAATCCTAGCGGAGAGGTCTTGGACTTGCCCTATGACTTGAAACCAGCCTTGACCTTGGAATCTGCTCTGGTTCATGTCAAGACAGTTTCAGCTGGAGCTTGCATGGGCTATGGAGCAACTTATCAAGCGGATAGCGAGCAAGTCATCGCGACGGTACCAATCGGCTATGCGGATGGATGGACACGAGACATGCAGAATTTCTCTGTCTTGGTAAATGGCCAAGCTTGCCCAATCGTTGGGCGAGTTTCTATGGACCAGATTACCATTCGTTTGCCTAAGCTTTATCCGCTGGGAACAAAAGTAACCCTGATTGGTTCTAACGGGGGCAAGGAAATTACAGCTACTGAGGTAGCGACCTACCGTGGGACTATTAACTACGAGGTGGTTTGTCTCCTCAGCGATCGCATTCCGAGAGAATATTATTAGAAAAGAAAGGAGTGGAGCATGAATCTACATCAACCCTTGCATGTCTTACCTGGTGTGGGACCAAAGTCAGCAGAAAAATACGCCAAACTAGGAATTGAAAACTTGCAAGAACTCTTGCTCTACTTTCCTTTCCGATATGAAGATTTCAAGACCAAGCAAGTATTGGAACTAGAAGACGGTGAGAAGGCGGTTCTTTCTGGTCAGGTAGTGACTCCTGCTAGTGTTCAGTATTATGGTTTCAAGCGCAATCGCCTGCGCTTTAGTCTTAAGCAGGGAGAAGTCGTTTTTGCGGTGAATTTCTTTAACCAGCCCTATCTGGCTGATAAGATAGAGTTGGGAGCAACCCTGGCTGTTTTTGGAAAATGGGACCGCGCCAAGGCTAGTCTGACTGGGATGAAGGTCCTGGCTCAGGTGGAAGATGACCTCCAACCTGTCTATCGCTTGGCTCAGGGGATCAGTCAGGCCAGTCTGGTCAAAGTTATCAAGACAGCCTTTGATCAGGGACTGGACCTCTTGATAGAGGAAAATCTTCCCCAGTCTTTGCTGGACAAATACAAACTCATGTCCCGTTGTCAGGCAGTTCGTGCTATGCATTTCCCCAAGGATTTGGCGGAATACAAGCAGGCTCTTCGCCGTATCAAATTTGAGGAACTCTTTTATTTCCAAATGCAATTGCAGACGCTCAAATCTGAAAATAGAGTTCAGGGAAACGGTCTGGTTCTGGATTGGTCTCAGGAAAAAGTGACAGCAGTCAAGGAAAGCCTTCCTTTTGCCCTGACCCCAGCTCAAGAAAAGAGTTTGCAGGAGATTTTAAACGATATGAAGTCGGACCATCACATGAATCGTCTTCTGCAAGGGGATGTGGGGAGCGGGAAAACGGTAGTCGCTGGCTTGGCTATGTATGCGACAGTGACAGCTGGCTACCAGGCTGCTCTCATGGTGCCAACAGAAATCCTTGCAGAGCAACATTTTGAGAGTTTACAGAGTCTCTTTCCAGACTTGCAACTGGCTCTCTTGACAGGTTCCTTGAAAGCTGCAGAAAAGAGAGAAGTCTTGGAGACTATTGCTAAGGGTGAAGCTGATTTGATTATCGGAACCCACGCTCTGATTCAGGATGGGGTGGAGTATGCTCGTCTTGGTTTGATTATTATCGATGAGCAGCACCGATTTGGTGTGGGGCAAAGGCGTATTTTACGGGAAAAAGGAGACAATCCAGATGTCCTCATGATGACGGCGACTCCCATACCACGAACCTTGGCCATCACAGCCTTTGGAGATATGGATGTTTCCATTATCGACCAGATGCCAGCAGGGCGGAAGCCTATTGTAACACGTTGGATTAAGCATGAGCAACTGCCTCAGGTCTTGACTTGGTTAGAGGGGGAAATCCAAAAAGGTTCTCAAGCCTATATCATCTCTCCCTTGATTGAAGAATCAGAAGCTCTAGATCTGAAAAATGCTATTGCTTTATCTGAGGAGTTGACGGCTCATTTTGCAGGTAAGGCAGAAGTGGCTCTTCTACATGGTAAGATGAAGAGTGACGAAAAAGACCAGATTATGCAGGAGTTCAAAGAGCAAAAAACAGATATTCTAGTTTCGACAACAGTTATCGAGGTTGGGGTCAACGTTCCCAATGCGACCGTCATGATTATCATGGATGCCGATCGGTTCGGGCTTAGCCAGCTTCACCAGCTTAGAGGTCGTGTCGGTCGGGGAGATAAGCAGTCCTATGCTGTTCTCGTTGCTAATCCCAAGACGGATTCTGGGAAAGACCGCATGCGCATCATGACAGAAACCACCAATGGATTTGTCCTCGCGGAGGAAGATTTGAAAATGCGTGGTTCTGGTGAGATTTTTGGAACCAGACAGTCAGGACTTCCAGAATTCCAAGTGGCTGATATTATCGAAGATTTTCCGATTTTAGAAGAAGCCAGAAAGGTTGCTAGCTACATTAGTTCTATTGAAGCTTGGCAAGAAGATCCAGAGTGGCGCATGATTGCCCTTCATCTGGAAAAGAAAGAACATCTGGATTAAGCTTTCTCTAAGGAAAACTTAAGCTAGCTTTCAGGTTTGGCCCTTATACTAGAGTCATCAAAAAGAAACGAGGACTCTCACATGACAGTAACAATTAAAGTAAATTACCAAACCACTTTCCAAAAGAAAGAAGCAAAAAATTAAGATTGAACAGAAGAAGAAAGAGCGAAAATGCTCTTTTTTCGTTTCTAAAACTACTTTCAGCCTATCATCCTAAAAGTAAAGAATCTAAAATCACTTTCTATTTGCTTTTCTTTCTTGCATTGCTTTTCTAGATATGCTACAGTTGTGATAGCGATTACAAAAAGGAGCATGCTATGAAAAATCCAGCTTTGTTAGAAGAGATTAAGACTTATCTAGGAAGGGATGAGGTTCCAGAGGACTTTGATGCTTTCTGGGATGAGGAAGTGAAAAAAGTTTCAACTCTACCAGCCTACCAGTTGGAGGAAAGAGATTTCCACATCCCTCAAGTCAAGTGCTATGAGTTAACATTTGAAGGAACCAATGAAGGTAAGGTCTATGCACGCGTCGTCCTTCCAAAGAGTGAGGAGAAGGTTCCGCTAATCTTCCATTTCCATGGTTATATGGGACGTGGCTGGGACTGGGCTGACATGCTGGCTTTCACCGTTGCTGGTTATGGTGTTGTTTCCATGGATGTTCGAGGCCAGTCGGGCTATTCACAAGATGGCTTGCGTTCTCCTCTAGGGAATACCGTTAAGGGGCATATCATCCGTGGTGCTGTGGAAGGTCGGGATCATCTCTTTTATAAGGATGTTTATCTGGATATTTACCAGTTGGTTGAGATTATTGCCAGTCTGCCACAGGTAGATGAGAAGCGTCTTTCTAGCTATGGTGCCTCACAAGGAGGGGCTTTAGCTTTGGTTGCAGCAGCGCTCAATCCTCGAATTCAGAAAACAGTTACCATCTATCCCTTCTTGTCAGACTTCAGACGAGTGCTTGAGATTGGGAATACTAGCGAGGCTTACGACGAACTTTTCCGTTATTTCAAGTTTCACGACCCCTTCCATGAAACTGAGGAGGAAATCATGGCGACCCTTGCCTATATCGATGTGAAAAATCTCGCTCATCGTATCAAGGGTGAAGTTAAGATGATTACAGGCTTGGACGACGATGTTTGCTATCCTATAACCCAGTTTGCGATTTACAACCGTCTCACCTGCGATAAGGCCTATCGCATCATGCCAGAGTATGCTCATGAAGCCATGAATGTTTTTGTCAACGACCAAGTCTACAACTGGCTCTGTGGTAGTGAGATTCCTTTTAAGTATGTGAAGTGATGAATGAGAGAGTCTAGTAGCTCTCTTTTTGTATAGAGTCTAGTCAGCAAATATTCTAGTTCATATATACTTTAAAATTCATACTCTTCGAAAATCTCTTCAAACCACGTCAGCTTCCATCTGCAAGCTCAAAACAGTGTCTTGAGCAACCTGTGGCTAGCTTCCTAGTTTGCTTTTTGATTTTCATTGAGTATGAGTTTTTTCTTGACCTTGGTGTAAAACAATTCATTTGCTATCTAGTTTGGTATAAGTTCTTTCAAGATATTGGAAAGCGTCTGTGAAATGTGTTATAATTTATAAGAAAATATACAGTTTCGCTACAAATGAACATTTATATATAAGTTTATGTATAACTTTATGTATAACTTAGTTTTCTGATTAGGATAATATCTTACAAAAACTATATTCTTGGAGATACAGTACTTAAATATTATTTGTAAAGGAGCAAAATAGTCTATGGCTATTTTTATTGTAAGAATCAAAGTAGAGAGTGTTATGCTAATGGAAACTGTAATATTTTATTTTTAAGAATATACTTGGATAAATTAACTTTGAAAGTTAAAGTGAGGTAATGTATGTTTGTATGTTTAAAAGGTTTGGGAAAATTTCGTAAATCCAAAGCTTATGGTTTAATTGGTTGCTTGACACTATCCGCAGTGATCGGCTTAGCTGCACCAGAGTTACCAGTTATTGGTGGCGGGGTCGTTTATGCTGATGTTATTAAAGGTGGAGATGATATTAAAGATGTAGACGTTCATAGTAAATCTGCAGAAGGTGTTGCTATGACTTATACCACTTATGATAGCGGAACAAGTGGAAAACAAACCGCATCAGGTAGCGGTGTCTTTGTAGCGCCGAATGTGATGGTAACAGTAGCTCATAACTACTATGATAAAAACCAAGAAGACAAGTCCGCGGTATTGCGTGGTGGGGAGTCTGCTCGTAGTTATGTGGTGATGAACTCAGAGACGGAGAAGAGCAATAAAGTACCTACTTCTGGTGTATCGGAAGCTCTTGAAAAGGGTTCTATTCATTTGTATGATGAGAAGAATTTTGGTAAAGAATATGGTAATGACTTAGCGGTAGTAGTTACTAAAAAGCCTGTAGAAGCTATGACAGGTGGTGAAGATTCACCAAGAGAATTGAGTCATAAAGAGGTTTCTACGGGTGATAGCATCTCTATGGTCGGCTACCCTAATGATTTTTCGACTCCAAATTTAAGTGAAGAGAATAAAGCTCGCTTGAAAGACGGTAAGGCTTATTCAGTCTCAACAACTGTGAGCAGTATCAATAAAGAGAGTGGTGCAGTCACTTATCATTCCTCAGCTTTGGGAGGTTTTTCAGGTGCTCCTTTGTTTAATGAGAAAGGAGAGGTAGTCGGTATCCACCAGCACGGAACAAATACTCCAAGTGCTTCTGAGAGTGAGCGTATTGGTGGTGGTACTATCTTTACGGAAAAGCACAGAGCTTGGATTCAGTCAATGATTGATAAATATGCTATCACAGGCTGGTATATAGATGGTGCAAACCGTTACTACTATGATGAAAATCATATAGCTTTAAAAGATGTAGAGTCTGAGATTGACGGTGCTTGGTATAGTTTTGACGAAAAAGGTCGTGCTACCTTAGTAAAAGGTGAAGAAAAAGGTCGTGTTCTACTTCGAGTGGAAGACACTAAAGGAACTCGTTTGATTTCAGATAAGGTTGTTCAGGAGGGTCCTGTTGGAAGTGGTTTGAATTTTCATTTAAGACAAAATCCAGATTTCAAACAGTTAATAGCAACTTCCCCAACAGCTAAAGTGGTATCTTATAACGGAGTGCCAATTAACAAATTAGCAAGTGATACAAGTTGGCCTGATGAATATGTCAGTAAGTTAGCTTTGGGTGATACAATTATAAGAGCGGTAGTAGATTCGGTAACTCCTCCATCTACCTCTTCTTCGGATTTTGCAAGAACGGAAGTTGGCAAAGTCGATTTGAGTGGTAAATCGAACTTACCTGTACCTAGTAAAGAGGTGTTACAGGCTCCGAATGGCTCAGAAAATTTTTATGCTACAACGCACATTCAAACGCCAGATGGGTCGGGGTCAGGTACTTTAATTGCACCAAATCTGGTGTTAACAGTCGCTCATAATTTCTTAACAGTTAAAGGTTCTGAGGTAGTTACTAAGTCTGGTCGCACCAATACAGTATATAAAGCAACTTTACCGAATGGTAAGTCTGTGAATTTTTCAGATGATGATATTGTTTATTGGAATAAGAAAGATTCAGTATTTGGATTTAAAAATGACTTAGCTTTGGTTCGGTTAAAAGAAGCAGTAAAAGGAGTAACTCCTGTAGAGGTTGTAAAACAATCTTCGAAAGTTGCAGAGGGGGATTCAGTTTCGGTCTATGGTTTTCCAGATAACAAGCTAAGTCCAGTTTTAGATAGCAAAGTAGTAGGAACTACAGACTTCGGTTCTGGAATAGAGGGAATTAGCTATGGAGGTACGAAACCTGGAGCGTCTGGTGGTGGTCTTTATAATGATAAAGGTGCTTTAATTGGCGTTCACCAAAATGGTGTTGTAGGAAGCCGCAGTGGTGGTTTGGTTTTATCAAAAGAGCAGCTGGATTGGGTTCGTTCTTATATTGAGGGTCAACCAAAAGATCCTGTCTATGTGGAAGATAAAGAAGTGGAACCTTCTAAGAAGGATTCGGATAAGGATTTAGCAGGGAAATTAGATCCAAAAAAAGATAGTGGAAAAGAAGATTCTGGTATTTTAGGTACATCTGGTGACTTTGCAGCTCCTACAGTAGATAAGCCAGAGTTTAAAGGTGGAGTTCCTTTCACTGAATCTCCTATACTGGAAATCCCAGAGTATACGGGTGTATTATCAACCTCAGGAGAAGAATCGGCCCCAACAGTTGAACAGCATGACTTTACAGGCGGAGTTAACGGAGGCGACTCACTTGTTACAGAAGTTCCAGAGTATAGCGGTGTTCTCTCCACATTAGGAGACACTCCAGCCCCTATAGTAGATAAACCAGATTTTACAGGTGGAGTTCCTTTCACTGAATCTCCGATACTAGAAATCCCAGAGTATACGGGTGCATTATCAACCTCAGGAGAAGAACCGGTCCCAACAGTTGAACAGCATGACTTCACAGGTGGAGTCAATGGAAGTGAATCCCTCGTTACAGAAGTTCCAGAGTATAGTGGCTTCCTATCCACATTAGGTAATTCTCCAGCTCCTACAGTAGCTAAGCCAGAGTTTAAAGGTGGCGTGAATGGTGCGGATGCTGAGATTCATCACCTTCCAGACTTCACAGGCGGAGTGAATGCAGTAACTAGTGTTGTGTATGATGTAGAAAATTATACAGAAGTATTATCTACAGCAGGAGAAGGAAGTTCAGTAGTGAAATCTACTGATAAACAAGTAAATAATAAAGACAGTAAGGATGAAGCAGAAACTAAGCACGTTATCACAAGAATTGCTAGTTCACAACGTATTTTAAAAAATGAAACAGGAAGTATTCAAATTCAAGCTTCAGAAGAAGTATTGAAAAATGTGATAGGTATTCAAATTCAAGAAGTTCAAGTTAGTGATCTAAGTTCATTAAACTACAAAGCATTTGATATTCAATTAAAGGATACAGCTGCTAGAACTGTTCAGCCTAACGGAAAAGTCCTAGTTACTTTTGCTATGGATCAGTCTGTTGAGAATGTTTATGCTGTAGATCCAGAAGGAAAACTACACACTATTGAATTCGAACAAAAAGATGGAAAGATTATTTTTGAGATTAGCAATTCTAGTATTTATGCGATGACTTTCCGATTCTCTATCGACAATCCACCATTTAAAAATCCTACAGAAGATAACAAGGCTGAGGAAGTTTCACTGTCATCTAAATTGTTATCTACAAATGGAAACTCTGAATCTAATCGATTAGAGAATAAAGTAAGTAATAACGAACAGTCTAAGTTACCAAATACAGGTGAGTCTGTTTCATTACTAACAATCTTGTTTGGTTTTGTAGGAGTGTTTCTTGGAGCAATGATTTCTTATAAGCGAAAAGATAGATAATTTTTCTTCAGTAGTTCTTTGAACTTTTATGTTAATCTAAAATAAACCATTCGCTATGTGGGTGCGCGTCGAAGGTTATACTCAAAAAATTCTAAACGCGATACAGTAAAGGTGTTCAAGCTAATTGTAAAGCGAAAAGAGAAAAATATGGCACAAAAGGCTCAGGAGTTATCGTTTACACTCTTTATTGAAGGAGAAAGTCTAGTCCTAACTTAATGACATTGGAGAATATATTATTTCTCTTTTTGTTATAGAAGTCGAAAGTACGTTTAAAGAAGATAGAAGTATAAAAATATTTCTGAAAATAGAATCTATTGTAGATTAATGTAGAAAAATATATTGTTTTATGGTATAATAAAGGAAAATCTAGATTTTTAGGAAATAAAATAATTACTTTTAGAGAGTCATAGATTAATCAAGAATAAGCAATCGTATTAGTTGAATTGCTTTCCAGTGCTAACTTTTTAACTAATTCAAAAATTTTAAAAAAGCGCTTAGCAAAAGCGTCGGAGGAGTTATATGAATCAGAGTTTTATTAATCGTAAAAACCGATATGGTATTAGAAAATTTACTATCGGAGTTGCTTCTATAGTTATCGGCTCGGTCTTGTCTGGTATTTCACCAGTATTAGCACAAGAAACCACTACTAATATTGATGCAAATAAGGTTGAAACTACTTTAGAAAGTAGAACATCTGTATCAGGACCTATAGCGGATTTAGAAGTGAAATCATCGGAAAGTGCAAAAATTACAGAGAAGAAGGAAGTTTTTGTAAGTGGTGTAAATGGTGGATTGAATAAGGATGGAATTAATACTTACCGAATTCCAGCACTGCTAAAAACAGATAAAGGCACATTAATTGCCGGAGCGGATGAAAGACGTTTACAATTCGCAGATTGGGGAGATATTGGTATGGTAGTTCGTCGAAGTCAGGACGGAGGAGAGACGTGGGGAGATAGAATAACAATTTCTAATCTTCGTGATAATCCAGATGCCAAAGACAAAACTGCTCCGTCACCCTTAAATATTGATATGGTATTAGTTCAAGATCCAGAAACTAAGAGAATCTTTTCGGTTTATGATATGTTCCCAGAAGGAAAAGCAGTATTCGGTATGCCTGCTAAACCTGAAAAAGCATACGAGCGTATAGGGGATAAAACTTATCAAATTTTATATAAAACAGGCGAAAAAGGATATTATACAATTCGTGAAAATGGTGAAGTTTATAATTCTAAAAATCAAAAAACAGAGTATCATGTTGTAGTAAATCCCAAAAAACTAGGATATAGCGACAAAGGTGATTTGTATAAAGGAAAGGATTTAATTGGTAATGTTTACTTTGCACAAAGTACGAAAAATCCTTTTAGAGTTGCAAATACTAGCTATTTATGGATGTCTTATAGTGATGATGATGGTAAAACATGGTCTGCACCGAAAGATATCACACCAGGGATTCGACAAGATTGGATGAAATTCCTTGGAACAGGTCCTGGAACAGGTATTGTATTACGTACAGGTGAGCATAAGGGACGGATATTGGTACCAGCTTATACAACAAACAGTATTTCGCATTTAGGTGGTTCGCAGTCTTCGCGTCTAATTTATTCAGATGATCATGGGGTAACTTGGCATGCTGGAGAAGCCCCAAATGATAATCGACCTGTTGGAAATAGTGTCATCCACTCGTCTAATATGAATAATAGTGGCGCTCAAAATACAGAATCAACTGTTCTTCAATTAAATAATGGTGATGTCAAACTCTTCATGCGTGGCTTGACTGGAGATCTTCAGGTTGCTACTAGTAAAGATGGTGGAGTGACTTGGGAGAAAACAATAAAACGTTATCCAGAAGTAAAAGATGCCTATGTGCAAATGTCAGCTATTCATACTATGCATGATGGTAAAGAGTATATTATTCTTAGCAATGCTGCTGGACCAGGACGTGAACGAAAAGATGGTCTAGTTCACTTGGCACGTGTTGAGAAAAATGGCGAGTTAACTTGGCTGAAGCATAATCTGATTCAAGGTGGGGAATTTGCATATAATTCATTACAAGACTTAGGTGACGGAGAATACGGAATTTTATATGAACATAGCGAGAATAGTCAAAATCGCTATACAATTTTTTATAAGAAATTTAATTGGAACTTCTTGAGTAAATAAAAGCTAATTATAGACATAAGAAAACATCTCTGTGTTAGACTTGTCGTTCAAATACAAACGCTAAATTTCAAGTTAGTTAGCAACAAAAAATTCTCTGGGCGACTTGTAGTTCAAGCATTTTTTATGATAGTTATTAATCCAATTTTCGATGAATGCGACTTCTTTAGAAGTCGTTTTCTTTATGTGACTATTAGTCCGTCTCGCTCCGTTAGGTGCGAGACAAAAAAACCACCCGCTATGCGGGTGTGCGTCGAAGGTTATACCCCAAAAACTCCAAACGCGATACAGTAAAGGTGTTCAAGTCAATTGTAAAGCGAAAGGAGAAAAATATGGCACAAAAGGCACATAGTTTATCGCACACAAAGT
>NZ_JVLI01000061.1:0-6669 GCF_001072315.1 Streptococcus pseudopneumoniae
AAACTAGGAAGCTAGCCGTAGGCAGTACTTGAGTACGGCAAGGCGAAGCTGACGTGGTTTGAATTTGATTTTCGAAGAGTATGACCAGCTTGCGAGCTGGTCTTTGTGTTCTTTTCACAGTCTCATCAACCAGTTAATCGATTGTTCTACTTTTTGCCTCCAAAACCTTGGAAAAGGCTTTCTTTTGTGATATACTTCACATATAAATACAAGAGAGCTCGTCACACTCGACTCTGTTGACATAAAATCAATCCAGTCCTGTTTCTCCTGCTCTCAGTTAATATCAAGGAGGATAGCTATGAAAGCTGTTGTTGTAAATCCAGAAAGCACTGGTGTTGCTGTTGAAGAAAAAGTACTCCGTCCACTTGAAACTGGGGAAGCACTTGTAGAAATTGAATACTGTGGTGTTTGCCACACTGACCTCCACGTTGCCCATGGTGACTTTGGTCAAGTACCAGGACGCGTTCTTGGCCACGAAGGTGTTGGTATCGTTAAAGAAATTGCCCCAGATGTGAAAAGCCTTAAAGTCGGTGACCGCGTCAGCGTTGCTTGGTTCTTTGAAGGATGTGGCACTTGCGAATACTGTACAACTGGCCGTGAAACTCTTTGCCGTACAGTAAAAAATGCTGGCTACTCAGTAGACGGTGGTATGGCTGAACAATGTATCGTAACTGCAGACTATGCTGTTAAAGTTCCTGACGGACTTGATCCAGCCCAAGCCTCTTCTATCACATGTGCTGGTGTAACAACCTATAAAGCTATTAAAGAGGCCAAAGTTGAACCAGGTCAATGGGTTGTTCTTTACGGCGCTGGTGGTCTTGGTAACCTAGCTGTTCAATATGCTAAAAAAGTATTCAATGCTCATGTCATCGCAGTTGATATCAATAACGACAAACTTGCCCTTGCAAAAGAAGTAGGAGCTGACATTGTTATTAACGGCCTCGAAGTTGAAGATGTACCTGGACTCATCAAGGAAAAAACTGATGGCGGAGCTCATTCAGCTGTCGTAACTGCTGTGTCTAAAGTTGCCTTCAACCAGGCTGTTGACTCAGTTCGTGCTGGTGGTCGCGTTGTCGCTGTCGGCCTTCCTTCTGAAATGATGGAACTAAGTATCGTAAAAACCGTTCTAGATGGAATCCAAGTCATCGGTTCTCTTGTAGGAACTCGTAAAGACTTGGAAGAAGCCTTCCAATTCGGTGCAGAAGGTTTAGTAGTTCCAGTTGTTCAAAAACGTCCAATAGAAGATGCCGTAGCCATTTTCGACGAAATGGAAAAAGGTCAAATCCAAGGACGTATGGTACTCGACTTCACCCACTAATCTATTAGAAACCTATTTTAAAAGTTGGAATGCGCTTCCAACTTTTTTATATTAAATTTTTTAATAAGGATTCAAAAAAACTTCTCTAAAACTCAATATATCAATATTTTCAGATGTAATATTTTTAATTATTTTATGATAAATAGTTGATTTTTAGATGAAAACGGTTTATACTTAAACAGTCTTAAAGTTTTCTTAAACGAAAACGAAAACTAAAACAAAAAAGGAGGAATGACAATAATGAGTATCGGAATCATTATTGCGAGCCACGGCGAATTTGCTGCGGGTATTCATCAGTCAGGATCTATGATCTTTGGTGAACAAGAAAAGGTTCAAGTTGTAACCTTTATGCCAAATGAAGGTCCTGATGATTTATACGCTAAGTTTAATAACGCTGTTGCTGCATTTGACGCAGAAGATGAGGTTCTAGTTTTGGCTGACCTTTGGAGTGGATCTCCATTTAACCAAGCTAGCCGCGTGATGGGAGAAAATCCTGAGCGTAAGTTTGCCATCATCACAGGACTGAACTTACCGATGTTAATTCAAGCCTACACAGAGCGCCTCATGGACGCTGCTGCAGGTGTAGAAAAAGTCGCTGCGAATATTATTAAAGAAGCCAAAGATGGCATCAAAGCTCTTCCAGAAGAGCTAAACCCAGTTGAGGAAGTAGCAAGCACTGCAGCTGCTCCAGTTGCCCAAGCTGCTATTCCAGAAGGAACTGTCATCGGAGACGGTAAACTCAAAATCAACCTTGCCCGTCTAGACACTCGTTTACTTCACGGTCAGGTTGCAACTGCTTGGACTCCAGATTCAAAAGCAGACCGTATCATCGTTGCTTCAGATAACGTAGCTAAAGACGAATTACGTAAAGAATTGATTAAACAAGCAGCTCCAGGTAAAGTGAAAGCAAACGTTGTTCCTATCCAAAAACTAATCGACGTTGCAAAAGATCCTCGCTTCGGAGAAACACATGCCCTTATCTTGTTTGAAACACCTCAAGATGCTCTTCGTGCTATCGAAGGTGGCGTGCCAATCAAAACTCTTAATGTTGGATCAATGGCTCACTCAACTGGTAAAACAATGGTTAACAACGTTTTGTCTATGGATAAAGAAGACGTTGCTACATTTGAAAAAATGCGTGACCTCGGTGTTGAATTTGACGTACGTAAAGTACCAAACGACACGAAAAAAGATTTGTTTGACTTGATCAACAAAGCAAACGTGCAATAATCGATTTTATGAAAGGATTTTAAAGATGTCTATTATTTCTATGGTTTTAGTAGTCGTTGTAGCCTTCCTAGCAGGTCTTGAAGGTATCCTCGACCAGTTCCAATTCCATCAACCAATCGTAGCTTGTACCCTTATCGGTCTTGTTACTGGTAACCTTGAAGCAGGGATTATCCTTGGTGGTTCTCTTCAAATGATCGCCCTTGGTTGGGCTAACATCGGAGCTGCCGTAGCTCCTGACGCTGCTCTTGCTTCTGTTGCTGCTGCCATTATCATGGTTCTTGGTGGCGACTTTACTAAGACAGGTATCGGTGTTGCCCAAGCGGTTGCTATCCCTCTTGCAGTTGCTGGTCTATTCTTGACTATGATTGTCCGTACACTCTCTGTCGGATTGGTTCACACTGCTGATGCTTCTGCTAAAAAAGGTGACTTCAAAGCAGTTGAACGTGCTCACTTTGTCGCACTTCTTCTTCAAGGTCTTCGTATTGCAGTCCCTGCAGCACTCCTTCTAATGGTACCAACTGAAACAGTACAAAGCATTCTAAATGCTATGCCTGATTGGCTCAAAGATGGTATGGCTATCGGTGGTGGTATGGTCGTTGCCGTTGGTTACGCTATGGTTATCAACATGATGGCAACTCGTGAAGTATGGCCATTCTTCGCTATCGGTTTCGTGCTTGCTGCCGTGTCAGATATTACTCTAATCGGATTTGGTGCTATCGGTGTTGCTATCGCTCTTATCTACCTTCACCTTTCTAAAACTGGTGGAAACGGTGGCGGAGGAGCCGCAACTTCTAACGACCCAATCGGCGATATCCTAGAAGACTACTAAGATAAGAAAGGACTGAAAACATCATGACTGAAAAACTTCAATTAACTAAATCAGATCGTAAAAAAGTTTGGTGGCGTTCAACTTTCTTACAAGGCTCTTGGAACTATGAACGTATGCAAAACTTGGGTTGGGCCTACTCATTAATTCCAGCTCTTAAAAAACTCTACACTAAAAAAGAAGATCAAATCGCTGCTCTTGAACGCCATCTTGAGTTCTTCAACACTCACCCATACGTAGCCGCTCCAATCATGGGGGTTACTCTTGCACTTGAAGAAGAACGTGCCAACGGTGTTGAAATTGATGATGCCGCTATCCAAGGGGTTAAAATCGGTATGATGGGACCTCTTGCTGGTATCGGTGACCCAGTATTCTGGTTTACAGTACGCCCAATCCTTGGATCACTCGGTGCTTCACTTGCCCTTACTGGTAATATCTTAGGTCCAATCCTCTTCTTCGTTCTTTGGAACTTGATTCGTATGTCATTCTTGTGGTATACACAAGAGATTGGATACAAGGCTGGATCAGAAATCACTAAAGACATGTCTGGCGGTATCCTTCAAGACATCACTAAAGGTGCTTCTATCCTTGGTATGTTCATTCTTGCTGTCCTTGTTCAACGTTGGGTAAATATTAAATTTGCTTTCGATGTTGCCAAAGTTCAACTAGATGAAAAGGCTTATATCCACTGGGATAAATTGCCAGAAGGATCTAAAGGTATCCAAGAAGCATTCGCACAAGTAGGACAAGGATTGTCTCAAACACCTGAAAAAGTTACTACTTTCCAACAAAACTTGGATATGTTGATTCCTGGACTATCAGGACTACTCCTTACTTTCCTTTGCATGTACTTGCTTAAGAAAAAAGTATCTCCAATCACTATTATCCTTGCACTCTTCGCAGTGGGTATTGTGGCACATGTTCTTCACATCATGTAATCAAGCAACTTAAAAGGAATCAGGTTCTAAAATCTGATTCCTTTTTTCTATACTTTTATTCGGCCAAGGCACCCATTGGATCCCATGGTGCGAGTACAATTGGTTCTGCTTCATAGGCAGCTTGTTCTGCTGCTGTCAGCAATTCTTTACGGACAACGATTTGGTATGTGTATTCGTCCATCCAAGCGTCTGAGGCAACAAAGTAACCATCTGTACCGACCTTATCTCCCCAAGAGTTTTCAACCTTCCACTTGGTTGATTTGCCATTTTCATCCAAGTCAACACCTGTCAAGACCATAGCGTGGGTCATTAAGCTTTCGCTGTAGTCCAAACGTCCAGCCTTGTCTTGAGTGAGTTGAATATCCATGCTTGATTCAAAGTCATAAACATCTGTCGCAAGGATTCCAGCTTTACGGTTGCTGAGCTGACCGACATCAGAACCAAACCAAACAGTTTCACCTGCTTGCATTTGAGCAATTGCCAATTCTTTCAAGCGCTCCATTGGAACGTTGATGTAACGAACCGCACGGCTACCAACCACATTTCCCAACATCTCAACTGTGTAAGATTGGCCGTAAGGCTTGTCAGCAGTTGGGGCGTTGATAACAGAAACATAGTCTTCTAGCGGAAGATTGACATATTTCTTGTAAAATTCCTGTGGTGTGATACCTTTTTCACTTTGGTAGTTGTTATCTTTATCACGATAAGCAAAGTCAAATTTACGTGGCGGAAGACCCAATGACATAGCAAGGAAATTAAAGATTTCTTGCAAGAGGTCTTCTTTCTTAGCTTGAACAGTCGCTTGGTCCGCACCAGAAGCGAGCAAGTCACGTAAGATTTGAGCATCTTGGCGAAGCAATTTGTTAAGAATGGCATTTAGCTCACGACTGCTGCTAGATGAAACAGACTCAGGATAAACTGACTTAGGAACAACACCGTATTTCTCAAAGAGAGAAACGACCATATCCCACTGACCGCCGTCTTGTTGTGGAGTTTGGAGTAGGAATTTAACCTTACGACTCGTCAAGTCTTGGTCTGCAGTCGCAATCACTTGCTCCAAGAACCAGTTTGATTTCTCATACTTGTCCCAGAAGAATGTGTGGGCCTGTGACAACTCAAAATTTTCCAATTTGTATTGCGAGATGAGTTTGTGGCGGAAGGTATTGAGGGCCGCAAACATCCAGCAACGACCAGAAGCCTTCTGGTTGGTTACCTTGTCCTTGGTCAAGTCCAATG
This sequence comes from Streptococcus pseudopneumoniae, assembly GCF_001072315.1. GTDB lineage: Bacteria > Bacillota > Bacilli > Lactobacillales > Streptococcaceae > Streptococcus > Streptococcus pseudopneumoniae_R. The sequence continues at coordinate 5,549 of NZ_JVLI01000061.1, forward strand.
AGAAAACAGGTGCATTGTCTACATGGCTTTGGCGACGTTCTAGGGCTGCAAAAATTCCGTTGTGGCTGGCAGCATTTTCAATCGCTTGGTATTTTACATTTGCTTCATAGTTGGCAAATAGTTTATCAGTAAATGATTCTTGAATCGCGTTCATAGATTCCTCCTTTTATTCTACAGTCTATTATAACGCTTTTTACAAAGGAAGCAACTGAAAAACATAAAAGGCAAGGACATTGTCCCTCACCTTTTTCGAATATAAACTAAATTAAGCAATACTTGCAAGGAGAACTTCTAATTCCTCCTTGGTCAAGCGACGCCATTCTCCTCGCTGCAAGTTCTCATCTAAAACTAAAGTTCCCATAGTCAAACGCTGTAGGTCTACTACTTCCTTACCACAATAGCCCACCATACGCTTGACCTGATGAAACTTCCCTTCTGCAATGGTCACACGAATTTGGCTTTGATTTTTTTCTGCATCTATGGACACAAGCTCCAGTCTAGCGGGCTTACAGGTAAAGTCTTTGAGCGGAATTCCCTTGGCAAATGTCTCCACATCTTCTTGGGTCATAATTCCCTTGACCTGAGCCAGATAGGTCTTATCCACATGACGCTTGGGTGAAAGAAGATCATGGGCAAGCTTGCCGTCATTGGTCAAGAGCAAAAGACCATGCGTGTCAATATCCAAGCGTCCTACTGGGAAAACTTCCTTGCTCCGAGCAATATCATCCAGCAAGTCCAGAACGGTTCTATGCTTGGGATCCTCAGTCGCTGAGATAACTCCTTTGGGCTTGTTCATCATGTAGTAGACAAACTCTTCATACTCCAGCACTTGCCCATCAAAGCGAATCTCATCTATTTTTTCATCAATCTGCAATTTAGCTGATTTTTCTTTTTTACCATTTACCGTCACGCGCCCAGCCTTGAGCAAGTTTTTGACCTCAGTCCGACTCCCTACAGCACAGGCAACTAAAAATTTATCCAATCTCATAGAACTATTATATCATACTCAAAAGGAGGCTGGTACAATGACCAACCTCCTTTTCGTTTCATACTCTTCAAAAATCTCTTCAAACCGCGTCAACGTCGCCTTGCCGTAGGTATGGTTACTGACTTCGTCAGTT
>NZ_JVLI01000062.1:0-1297 GCF_001072315.1 Streptococcus pseudopneumoniae
AAACTAGGAAGCTAGCCGTAGGCAGTACTTGAGTACGGCAAGGCGAAGCTGACGTGGTTTGAAGAGATTTTCGAAGAGTATCAGTTATTTTGAAGAATCGTGAGGAGTCCTTTGACTCCTCTTACTTTTGTCAAAAAGCGAAAAAAATGCTACAATAAAGAGAATAAACAAAATGAGGTATTATCATGTCTAAGATTCTAGTATTTGGTCACCAAAATCCAGACTCAGATGCCATCGGGTCATCTGTAGCCTTTGCCTACCTTGCAAAAGAAGCTTACGGTTTGGATACGGAAGCTGTTGCTCTTGGAACTCCAAATGAAGAAACAGCCTTTGTCTTGAACTATTTTGGTGTGGAAGCACCGCGTGTTATCACTTCTGCTAAAGCAGAAGGCGCAGAGCAAGTTATCCTGACTGACCACAATGAATTCCAACAATCTGTATCAGATATCGCTGAAGTAGAAGTTTATGGTGTTGTAGACCACCACCGTGTGGCTAACTTTGAAACTGCAAGCCCACTTTACATGCGTTTGGAGCCAGTTGGTTCAGCGTCTTCAATCGTTTACCGTATGTTCAAAGAACATGGTGTGGCTGTGCCTAAAGAGATTGCTGGTTTGATGCTTTCAGGTTTGATTTCAGATACCCTTCTTTTGAAATCACCAACAACACACCCAACAGATACAGTCATTGCTCCTGAATTGGCTGAATTAGCTGGTGTAAACTTGGAAGAGTATGGTTTGGCTATGTTGAAAGCTGGTACAAACTTGGCTAGCAAATCTGCTGAAGAATTGATTGACATCGATGCTAAAACTTTTGAATTGAACGGAAATAATGTCCGTGTTGCCCAAGTGAACACAGTTGACATCGCTGAAGTTTTAGAACGTCAAGCAGAAATTGAAGCTGCAATGCAAGCTGCCAACGAAGCAAACGGCTACTCTGACTTTGTCTTGATGATTACAGATATCGTCAACTCAAATTCAGAGATCTTGGCTCTTGGTGCCAATATGGACAAGGTTGAAGCAGCATTCAACTTCAAACTTGAAAACAATCATGCCTTCCTTGCTGGTGCCGTTTCACGTAAGAAACAAGTAGTACCTCAACTGACTGAAAGCTTCAATGCTTAAGATTTTAGGTGTCAGTTCAAAATCGGAAAGGCTAGTTTGCCTTATATCGAAAGGAGTTTCGGCTCCTTTTTTTCTAGGAGTGAAGCATGTTAGAAAATGGCGATTTGATACTCAATGAAAATCAAAGAGCAAACTAGGAAGCTAGCCGCAAGCTGTACTTGAGTACGGTAAGGCGA
>NZ_JVLI01000003.1:0-976 GCF_001072315.1 Streptococcus pseudopneumoniae
TGAAAATCAAAGAGCAAACTAGGAAACTAGCCGTAGGTTGCTCAAAGCACTGCTTTGAGGTTGCAGATAGAGCTGACACGTTTTGAAGAGATTTTCGAAGAGTATTAATTGTTTTCAAGATAAAATTCAAAACGTTCGCCTACATACTGACTTTTTACATATTCAAATGCAGTACCATCTTCTAGGTAGGAAACCTGAGTCAAACCAAGAATAGCATGTCCTTTTTCAACTTCCAAATAGTGGGCAATCTTTTCCTTAGCGAGTCGAGCATAGATGGTCTGTTGAGATTTGCCGATACGATAGCCATGTTTTTGTAGAGTCTGGAAGAAATGACTAGTGATTTCTTCTTTTTTAAAGTCCTTAATAAATTTTTCAGGAATAGAAGCCACTTCATAAACCAGAGGAATTTGATCCGCATAGCGAACCCGCTCCATTCGGATAATATTCTCCGTTGGAGAAATACCTAGCTTGGCAACTTCCTGCTCATTGGGAATGGTTTTTCTGTAGGAAATGAGTTGGCTAGAGGGAACTTTACCTTGGGACTTAACAATTTCAGTAAAACTGGTTGTCCCTCGCATCTTTTCTTGTACTCGAGTACTTGAAACAAAGGTGCCGCTTCCTACACGACGCTCTAAAACACCTTCTTCAACTAATAGAGATACGGCTTGGCGGAGGGTCATGCGACTGACCGCAAACTGCTCTGCTAAATCTCTTTCACTGGGAAGCCTCTTACCAATAGCCCAACGGTGCTCGTCAATATCCTTTTTAATCTGATCATGGATTTTCATATAAGCAGGTAGCATATTTTTCACTTCATTTCTATCTTTTCTCTATTGTACCCCAATAAACTAGAAAAAGTCAAACTTCGCCTTGTTTATACTCTTCGAAAATCTCTTCAAACCACGTCAGCTCTATCTGCAACCTCAAAACAGTGTTTTGAGCAACCTGCGGCTAGCTTCCTAGTTTGCTCTTTGAT
>NZ_JVLI01000063.1:0-3312 GCF_001072315.1 Streptococcus pseudopneumoniae
ACAGTAGTATCTATCAATGGTGATACAAGCAAAACAACTCTTGAAGCAGCAGATTTAGCAACATCAGGAACATATGTTGTTAAATACAAAGCAGTAGATAGTCAAGGTAAAGAGTCTAATGAGTATGAACACACTGTGAAAGTAAATCAAGCTCCAACAGTTGAACTTCCATACTCAAATCCAGACAAGAAACAAATCTATGTTTACACAGGTGAAAAGACTGACTTAACATTCAAAGCTTCAGATGATACAACAGTTAAAGATTTATATCTACGAAATAAAGGTTTAGATGAAAGTGATAACGCTAGTGTTTATGGTTTTACCATAGGAAAGGTAACTGATAGTGCTGTAGCATCTGGGGAAGGAACTGTATCTGATGATAAGAAAATAGCTACTATCAAGATGGTTGGAGTAACAAATCTGAGAGCTGGGCAAAAGTGGACAAGTTTTATCGAGGCTAAAGATAATGACGGTGTTAAATCTATGCCAGCAAATGAAGCCTATAATGTTGAGAATAACTATGAACTTCGTCGAAGAAAACTTGGGTATGTTGAATTCATCGTTAAATCTCAAACGGATAAGTACGATATCAAGACACCAACTGAAAAAGTTGCTGTAACAGATCCAGCAAACGTAACAGAAGCTGATTTAGCTAAAGTCAAAGAAAAACTGCAACTTGAGTACAATCAGGATAACGACGACGCGAATATCGCAAAAGATACTGCAGTTGATAAAAATGGTAAGATTCAATCAGTCACAAAAGATGGAAACAATCTTGTAGTAACCTATACAGATGGTTCTACAGATACAAAACCATTGTCAGAATTTGTAACATTGGACAAAGAGCCAGCTATTGATGCGGTTAAAAAAGCAGCAGAAGCCAAAATTGCCGAGATTAATAAAACTCCAAATGCTACTGATGACGAGAAACAAGCAGCAATCAATAAAGTAAATGCTGATAAGAAAAAAGCTCTTGATGAAATAGCAAAACCTGAAGTTACAACAAAAGATGCTCTTGATAAAGCTAAAACAGCAGGAACTGATGCAATCGCAAAAGATAACCCAGTAGTAGCGAAAAAAGATGCGGCTAAAAAAGCAATTGAAGATGCACTTAAAGCTAAAGAAGCAGCAATTGATGCTCGTACAGACTTAACTGATGACGATAAGAAAGCCGCTAAAGATGCAGCTAAAGCAGCCGCTGATAAAGCTAAAGCAGCAGTCGATGCAGCAACAAAAGATGCAGCAGTTGATAAAGCTAAAGAAGATGGAACTACAGCAGTTGCAAATGTAACTCCAGTAGCAAAAGCAGAAGCTAAGAAAGCAATTGCGAAAGCATTAGAAGATAAAAATAGTGAAATTGCTAAGCGTACAGACTTAACTGATGAAGAAAAAACAGCAGCTAAGAAAGAAGCGAAAGATAAAGCTGATGCACAATTAGCGAAAATCAATGAGCAACCTGATGCAGCAGCTACACCAACAGCAGCTAAAACAGCTCAAGATGCAGTCGATGCAGCTAAGAAAACAGGTGTAGCTGAAGTTACTGCAGTGAATCCAGTAGCAGTTAAGAAACCAGCAGCTAAGAAAGCTATTGATGACGCTCTTAAAGCTAAGGAAGATGCAATTGACGCTCGTCCAGATTTAACTGATGACGAGAAGAAAGCAGCTAAAGATGCAGCTAAAGATGCAGCAGATAAAGCTAAGGAAGCTGTCGATGCAGCAACAACAGATGCAGCAGTAGACACAGCTAAAGGAACTGGTACAGGTGACATTGCGAAAGTTAACCCAGTAGCCAAAGAAGCAGCTAAGAAGGCAGTAGCAGATGAATTAGCTAAGAAAGAAGCAGCAATCGATGCTCGTACAGACTTAACTGACGAAGAAAAAGATGCCGCTAAGAAAGATGCGCAAGCAAAAGCTAAAGCAGCGACAGACGCTATTAACGCACAGCCATCTAACGCAGAAACACCAGAAAAAGCAGCAGAAGCTCAAAAAGCAGTAGATGGTGCTAAAGATAAAGGTGTAGCGGGTGTTAAAGCTGTAAATCCAGAAGCAGTAACTAAACCAGCAGCCAAGAAAGCAATCGAAGATAAGTTAGCAAAACAATTGGAAGAGATTGCTAATACTCCAGATGCTACTGATGAAGAGAAAAAAGTAGCAGAAGATGCAGCAAAAGCAGCCGCTGAAAAAGCTAAAGAAGAAATTGACAAAGCTGAAACAGATGCAGCAGTTGAAGCTAAGAAAGATGAAGCTGTAGGTAAGGATGGTGCTAAAGGTACAATCGATAAACTTCCTGTTGTAGAAGATAAACCAAATGCTCGTAAGGCAATTGAAGATGAAGCGAAAGCTAAAAAAGAAGCTATTGATGCACGTCAAGACTTAACTCCAGAAGCTAAAGCTAAATTAAAAGCTAAAGTCGATAAAATTGCTGAAAAAGCAAAAGAAGGAATCGATGCAGTAACTAGCAAAACAGATGTTGATGTGATTAAAGAAGCAGATAAAGCGGCAATTAAAGCAGTTGGAGAAATTAACAGACCGATTGATAAAGTGCTAGTTAAAGATCCAAGCGCATTAACAGATGAAGAAAAAGCTAAAATCTTAGAAGAGGTTAAGAAAGTTAATCCGACAGCTAAAGAGGTTAAATATGATGAAAATGGAAACATCGAAGTAACAACAGAAGCTGGCGATAAAGGAATTATCAATCCAACAAAATTAGTGAAAACTGAGGACCAGTTAGATAACGGTAAAGGTGGAAATGATATTCATAAACCACTTGATAAAGTTATCGTAAAAGATCCATCGAACTTAACTGACGAAGAGAAAGCTAAGATTGTTGCTAAAGTTGAAGAGGTAAATCCAGGTGCTATCGTAACAATAGATGAAAACGGAACTGTTTCTGTTTCTACTCCAGATGGTAAAACTGCTGCAATTCCAGCATCAGATTTAGTAAGAACTAAAGAAGATACTGCTAAACCAGATGCAGGAAATAGTAAAATTGTTAAACCAGCAGACAAAGTAGTTGGTGAAGCAAATGATCCAGATGATCAAGCTAAAGTAGAAGCAAAATTAAGAGAATTAAACCCAGAAACTAAATCTGTTAAATTCGATGAAAATGGAAATGCAACAGTTACATTAAACGATGGAACTACAGCAACAATCCCATCAGAAGATTTATTCAGATCAGAAGCAGCTGCAACTAAACCAAATGCAGGAAACGACATCGTTAAACCAGCAGATAAGACTGAGGTAGCAAATCCAGATAAACTTACAGATGCTGAGAAGAAAGCGATCGAAGATAAAGTTAAAGCTGTAAACCCA
>NZ_JVLI01000064.1:0-1937 GCF_001072315.1 Streptococcus pseudopneumoniae
CACACTAGATCTTGCTTCTCCTCTGCTTGAACGATATTCAACCGTACTTAATTGCCCACCTTTCCCAGATAAGAAGGCTTGGGCGGCAGCTAATTCACTAGCAGACAAGTCACTCTTAGGAATATAGTGGAAGTGATTGCCATGAGGAACGATATAGGCATCGCCCGTATCTTCGATGATATCAGATGCGTTGAAGATATAGCCATCATCCGTTGTATAGCGTCCTTGAGCTCTGGCAGCAACTACCGCCTGATCGTTAGAACCGCCTCCATGATTATGACTGTGTTCCTGCTTCTGACGTTTAATCTCTTCTTTTGTCCGAATATTGTCCGCATGAGCCGCATCCTTGAGGTAAACATAGTATTTCCCGTCTACCTTAATCACATAGCCACCCTTGATTTCATTAACAATGTCTGAATCCTTCAACTGATAATTCGGATCTTTCATGAGAAGTTCTTCACTGATGATTGCATCATAAGGAACCTTACCATTATAGTAATGATAATGGTCTCCATGAGAGGTCACATAACCTTGATCCGTAATCTTGATAACAATTTGTTCGGCGTTGATTCCCTCTCTCTTACTAACTTCATCTGGTGTCAAGTTCTCTGCCTTTTGACCAGCCTGATCACCATCTATATAAGCTACTCGATTAGAATCTTTCTTAACTTGACCAGCTTGGTAACGACCAAGTTCATAGGAACAAACACTTAGGGCAAGAACTGCCACTGAACCCGCTAGATATTTTTTATTGATTTTCATAATCTCCTCATTTCAATTCTTCTGCTAAAACACTCATATTTTCTTCCAGATTTTCTAAATAAGTCTTGTCATTTTGTGGGTCTGCCTCTAAAGGATTCAGAGTTTTAAGACCCACACCTGTTGATTTGACAAGAGTTTCAGCTACTTTTGAAGAAGCATTACTTTCTGTAAAAATCGTTTTAACCTTATAGGTTTTAACAAATTCCTGAATTTCTGTTAGTTGTCGTGGACTTGGTTCTTGTTCAGGAGAGATGCCTGCAATACCAAGTTGATTAAGTCCAAATCTCTTCGCTAGATAAGAAAAGGCTGTATGTTGTGTTACAAAGGTTTTCTGAGTCGCTTTTTCAAATTTAGGCTGGAATTTCTTAGTCAGTTCTTGAGCTTTTTTGATAAAGGCTTGCGCATTTTTCTGGTAAGTTTCTTTATGCTCACTATCCACCTCTGAAAGTTTATCAGCGATAATCTGAGCTTCTTCGCCAGCTTTTTCAGGATCTAGCCAAGTGTGAGGGTCATAGAGCGTTTTTTCATCAACTCCATCCCCTGCTTCCACATCTTCTAGCCCTGGGACGCGGTCTAAAGTCATTCCCTCTGAAGCCTCTAAAACCTTCACTTTAGATTTTTTTAGATTGGGATCTAAACTTCCTGCCCAAGATTCGAGCGTATGAGAATGGTAAACAAAGACATCTGCATCATAGATGGCTGCGATATCATTTGCCGAAGGTTCAAAGGAGTGAATCCCACTACTTGACTGAATCATTCGAACATCATTCAAGTCACCAGATACTTCCTTTACCATAGCATAGATAGGATAGAAACTGGTCACAATCTTCATCCCTTTACCTGTCTGACTTTCCTTTTGACCACAAGCCCCTAAACACAAAAGAAAGACACTTAACAATACTAAAAATAAACTTTGTTTTTTCATGGATAACCCCTTAACTATTTAATTAACTGGTAAACATTCTACTCCTAAAAATTTAATCTGTCAAGCTATTTTTAGAAAAAAATTGAAATTTCTTTCACATATAAAAATCTGCTGAGTTTCAACAACTCAACAGATTCTCACTTTATATACTCAATGAAAATCAAAGAGCAAATTAGGAAGCTAGCCGGTAGGTTGCTCAAAACACTGTTTTGAGGTTGTAGATAAGACTGACGAAGTCAGTCACATATAT